>JAUHWE010000268.1 GCA_030424825.1 Verrucomicrobiia bacterium | reverse complement strand
CACTCCTCCATTCCCGACGCGATTAGATGCCCCCCTGATTTTCCGGTTCAAGACTCCGACGCCTACCGGAACGGGAAAATCGAGATACAAGATATCAGCTCACAAGTCTTACTTCAACTCGTCCCCTCCAAGCCAAACGGCGATTGGTTCGACGCCTGTGCGGGAGCCGGAGGCAAGTCTCTTCAGTTGGCCAAACTGCTCGGTACCGCCGGGCGTGTGTTTGCCTACGACCCCAGGTCCCAGGCGCTCGATGAACTGATCCAACGGACTAAACGATCGGGTTTTCGCAATATCTCCGCGTTAAGAAAAAAGCCGGCAGACCGCCTCTTCCATGGAGTCCTGGTTGACGCTCCCTGTTCGGGCTCAGGAACATGGCGCCGCCATCCCTATCTCATCCGCCAAACGAGTGAATCCGACGTTCACGACGCGGCAAAGACGCAGTTTGCCCTGCTCAGCGAATATTCGGAGCTCGTAAAGACCAATGGCCTACTTGTCTACTGCACCTGCTCGCTCAGCCAGTTCGAGAATCAAGAGGTCGCCCAACGCTTCCTGGAAGCTCGACCCGATTTCCAACATCATCCGCTGATTCAGAAATTCGGTCTGACTGAGAATGGAATTGGCATCACGGTTTACCCCAAAGCCTTTGATGGGGATGGTCTCTTTGTCGCCTCTTTCAAGCGGATTTCATGATCCTTCACCCGGAACAACGCACACCGCGAAATTCTTCCCGACGAGTCAACTTATTCACAATCCGTCTTTTGTCGTTGCCAGACCCGTTCGATCAAACCTGAACTCTCTTCGTGGTCGCAGAGATTGATCCCAGAATAAAGTTGTCCGTTTTCGAAGGTCCCCTCGACCTCCTGCTTTTCCTGATTCGAAAGCACGAGATCGACATCTACGACATTCCGATCGAACTTGTTCTAGACCAATACTTAGACGTGATCAACAGCTTCCAGGAGGTAAAACTGGAGATCGCGGGTGACTTCTTTGTCATGGCAGCGACCCTAATGGAGATAAAAAGCCGCCTCCTCCTGCCGAAACACCAGCGGTCAGTATCAGAGGATGATGACGAAGAGAACCTAGACCCTCGCTGGGAACTGGTCCATCAACTGCTAGAGTACAAGAAATTCAAGGAGGCAGCCGACAAACTCGACGAGCTTTCCGACCATGCGGCTTTGCGCCTTACCCGAGATTACCGAGCCGTCGGCAAGGCTGAAGGACCGATTCGTCCCCTGAAACCGGAAGACAAGATATCCGTCTGGAACTCCTATAATATCGTCCTCCGCCGGCTGTCAGAAAAGCTCATTTTAGGTGAGATTCAGGACGATGCCGTCACCGTAGTCGACCAAATGGAAATACTGATCGAAAAGATCGAATCCGAACCCTCCTTCGAGTTTTCCACGCTATTTCCGGGCAAATGCAGTCTGAAGCTGCTCGTCGTCACTTTTATAGCAATTCTCGAATTGGTCAGACTCAAACGGCTCACGATCACACAAAATCACTCTTTTTCAGACTTTCTAGTCAAACGAGCGGAATCAGCGCCTTCCGAGGAGCCTTTGGGCGACACATTGGAAAACGAGCTTGAAACAAGCCCCAATTGAATCAGTTTCGGGTTGTGCAAAAGGATAATGTACAGCGTGCCCACCTCTTGGGAGTCGGACTCGACAACGACGACGGCCACAAGAGAATCACTCAAGCGGAGGAGTTTTCCATCGTTGGCGGCTCACAGGACACCCATGACCGCATGACCGAGACCGTCATCAAGACCTTCGAGGACATAAAGACCAAGGGGAAGTCTCTGGCGACTATCGAGCCGCAGCAACTTTCGGATCTCATCCAGAAGAACAGCCCCGCCTAAAAGGACGCAAGGAAACCGATTTTGAATGTCCGACTCCAACCAGCCATCGAATAGCGAACCTGCTAAGAGGAAGCTTTCACTCGAGCAAGACCGCCCCGATGAAACACTGTTTGTCGAGACAGAGGAAAATAGCGACGAGGTAGTCCTCGCCAGCAACTCAGATGGCAGCTCATTGACATTGCTCGAAGAGTACTCCATGAAGAAGGCCAGCAAGGGCAAACTCGCTACTTTACTTGCCTTTTTCTGCGCAGCCACATCTGTCACTTTTGCGTTTATGATTTTTAAAACGCTATAATATCATGTCAGCAATCACTACACTGAACGAACAAAACTTTAAAGACACGATCAGCTCGGCTGACGTGCCGGTACTCGTCGACTTTTGGGCGCCCTGGTGCGGACCCTGTAAGGCGATCGCTCCGATTCTCGAAGAACTTTCGGGAGAATTGGACGGCAAGGTTCAAATCACCAAAGTCAATGTTGACGAGAACAGTGCCATCGCAGCCGAATACAATATCCGCGCGATCCCGACACTCCTGCTCTTCAAAGGCGGTTCGCTAGCGGATCAGTTTGTCGGTATGGTTGGCAAAGAAGATCTTAAGTCCAAGCTCGAAGCCCACGCCTAAGACAATCGCTCTATCCATTTTTTCTGAAGCCTTCCTTCTAAAGGGAAGGCTTTTTTGTATCCATACGGCGATTAACTCGTTAGCTATTTAAGCGTGACAAGAGGATTCCTCCAGCCAATAGAACGCTGAAAAGCAGCAACAAGCGGGCCGTCTTCCCAAGTAGCGAATTCAAGGCCTTTCCCTCCGTACTACGGAAATCCACCGTCAGACCTGCTCCAATTGGAATTGTCAGCAGGACAATACTGACCCAAAAATTTCGGGTAATCCCAATGTACAAACTGACACACAGAAAAGCAACCAGGAGTTGGAACAGATACTGACCACGAGCGAAACTTTTTCCGAATCGCACCACAAGGGTTCGCTTCCCCGCAGCCTCATCCGTCTTTATATCCCGATAGTTGTTTACGACTAGAATGTTGTTGGCCAGCAATCCCAACGAAAGTCCCAATAGACAGACCGTGAATATCACCTCTCCCACGATCACATAGTAGGTTCCCACGGTCGCCACTATCCCAAAGAACGCTACTACGAAAACGTCCCCAAGCCCGTGATACGCGAGCGGATACGGACCACCGGTATACGCATAGCCAAATACAATTGCCAGAATACCCACAACAAGCATCTCACTTCCTCGATAGCTCACCATCGTCAGTCCTACACAAAAGGCTAACGCAAAAAGTCCCACCGCCACCACGAGCATCGTTTTCGGAGGTATTTTGCCGCTGGAAACCAGCCGTTCTGGACCCAGTCTCTCATCCGTATCCGCTCCTCGAATATAGTCGAAATAGTCGTTCGCCATATTTGTGGCGATCTGGATCAACAGCGCAAATGCCAAGCAGATAAACACCGGCCAAACATCAATGTCGTTTAGACGGGCTGCCTCGGAAGCCCCGACCAGAATCGGAGCGATCGCCGCAGGAAGCGTCTTTGGCCGTGATGCCGCGATCCAGTTAGCCAGTTTGCCCATCCCGAATGATAGGAACAATTAGCCACAAATCGCACGAACAATCACGAAATAGGGGCATATGCTTCCCGGCTAAAGGTCCTCGCTTCCCCTGCCGCTGCATTCTCGATTCGTTATAACCGCTGCGGCCTCGGGAACTAAATTCCTACTGAATCCGACGAGCTTCGAGGTAGTACCGCTTCTCGTCTGCTTCTCCCATCGAGAAGGTCTTTCGTGGCAATGCCCCATCGAGAACCACCGTTTTAAACAATGCGCTTTTGCCAATCGTCGGCAGAAAGAAGCCGATATTTCCAGGCTTTGATCCCAGATCGACGACCACGTCGTCACCATGGATGTAGTCCACGATGGAATCCTTGTCTTTCACATAGACGTCGATGAAGGCTTGAAGATTACCCACTTCCAAATTGCGCTTCGGATTCCCCAAACGAATGAGTCCGAAACCGTTACTGGATACAAACGCGATACGGTGCTCCTGATCCGACTCACCGAGGTCCGCTATACGCTTCTGCGCTGCGTCCAGACTTTCAAAGCTTTCTAGCGTCACCTGGGATCCTTCTGCTTCGAAAAACGACTCTAGCTTCGCCAATAGGTCCTCCACATCGATTTTGAAAATCACGCGGTGGATCGGCTCAAACTCCAGCCCCTCATCGTGCACATTCATCAATTCGACCAATGCATAGCGGGCTGGGTGATCCATGATGGCGGCCGGATCGTCGGCCTTCGATTTCACGTCCTCCCAAATATTCTTCGCCGTGGCCAACGAGTGGTTTCCGTCGCCCATCGCGAAAAGCAGAACTCCCTTCCCCGACACTCCGTACTTCGCGTCAAACACCGATTGATCGCTCAATTTGGCTAGCGAGTTGTAGACCGCAGCGATATCCGTTTCCGAATCGACTCTCCAGCCTTTCAAGTGCCCGCCTCCGCTATTGAGCTCCAAATCGTAAACAGGCTCCAGCTCCTTTTCGAAAAGAGGCTCGATCACCGTTCGTTCGGGATCATCGATCAAAACCATGATGTGTGGCAGTTCGATTTTCGCGTTTTTGCGAATCTTTACTCGTGGGGGAAGCCGATCCTCAATAGTCCCTTCCGTCGCCCGGATGAGGCTTTGGGAGCCGACTTTGTAGTCATACTTCTCCAAATCGAGAGCGACCACCAGTCCCTTCCGCGATGCGACATGACCCGTTTTCCGGTCGAGCAACACAAAACCTGGACCTTGCTCCTCCAGCACACCCTCTTGAAGATACGACTCCATGGCGGCGTTGATGCGCTCGATCCGCTCTTGGCCATCCCCATCTTCCAGATAGACCTCTGGAAAGATTACGTTCAGAGTCGAAGGACATCCAGAAACCAGCGTCTTCAGGCTTTCCCAGTAATCCGGCTGGGAAGTGTACTGGTCGCAAGCGACAACCGCCCACTTGGTTAAATCGACCCCCTTCCGCGGGAGTAGGATGTTAGGCACTTTGAGACCTATGTCTTGATTTTCCATGGCTAAACCAGATTTGAAATCCTTTGATCGAAAGAAAAAGGGCAAAGCGAGTCAGTTGTACTCATTTTGCCCTAAATTTTATGCCTATTGAATATCAGAGATATTCAAGGTCACCGACGTACTGCGCTCCTTTGAGGAAATCGCTTACGCCCGGCGACGGCGAAACTTGTTTTGGAACTTCTCAACACGGCCCGCCGTATCAACGAAACGCTTTTCACCCGTGTAAACCGGGTGCGAGTCCATCGTCACATCGCGAATGACCTTAACATACTCGACACCGTCGATCGTTTCCGTTTGTCCGGTCTTGATTGTCGATCGGGTGAGGAACTTCTTTCCTGTCGATACGTCGACAAATACAGTCGGGTGATAGTCGGGATGTATGTCCTGTTTCACGGTCTTAGAAAAAATTGGAGTTAGCCCTGGCGCGCTTTGAAGCGAGGATTCGTTTTGCAGATCACGTAAACGCGACCTTTGCGACGTACCACTTGGCAGTCGGGATGGCGAGTTTTCGCGGACTTGAGCGATGAGACTACTTTCATAAGGGGCGATAAAAGATACGCCGCCGCGCCCCCTGTCAACAACACTTTCGCCAAAAATCCATAAAGGCTTCCCCCTCGGATCGCCTATTTTCACTTAATTCTCTTCAGGGGAATCAGGAGCCAGCGACATCAGCCCCAGCTCCAGGTTAATTTTTATCATGACATGGCGCCAGAGCGCATCCCCTTCCAGCTTAGCCAGAGCAGGGCCATCCATTTCAGAGACGATCCACGCGTTGTCTGAAAGCTCGCTATCCAGCTGGCCTTGACCCCAGCCTGCGTAACCGCGAAACGCGCGGAGATCCAAAAGGGGATCCTCTTCCAGCTTGGCCTTGGCCGCGGCAGGATCGAGTCCGAAAAACAACTGGAACTCGCCAAAAGCCGGGTCCACTTTCCAGGCGGCGAGCAACACTTGGTCGCTAGAGACAGGACCCCCGATGTAAAGCGGCACCTGCTCGAGCCCAAAATCCGCAAATCCACGATCGACCTCCCCTAGCTTCAAGCCCGACGATTTGTTCACCACGACTCCAAGCGAACCTTCCTCTTCATGGGCCGTCATCAGAATCACGCTCCGCAGGAAGTTAGGGTCCTTCAATTGCGGATGCGCGAGCATAAGCGATCCTGCTATATTGGCTGATTCGTCTGACCCTTGTGGCAACATGGTTTCTTTAAACGCTTTTCAGGTATCGAAAAACTTCAACCCCAGATTGGCTAAAAGATCGACTATTGGCAATTCGCCAAAATTATTTCTCCTATGGCTCGACTCGAAGACATTGTCTCCTATTGCGATCAACGCGCCCGGACGCACGAAGTGGCAGACTTCCGCGAGGCCCTCAACGGACTCCAGTTTGCGAACAATGGCAATGTATCAAAGATCGGCGCCGCCGTTGACTCGGGCCTCGTTCCGTTCCAGCTCGCTATCGATGCGGGGATCGACCTGCTGATCGTTCATCATGGCATGTTTTGGAATGGCTCTCGTCGCATAGTCGGCTCGGAATATTCGAAATACAAAGCTCTGATCGATGGCAACCTCGCCATCTACGCCTGCCACCTTCCGCTCGACGCCCATCTCGAAATCGGCAACGCCGCAGGACTGGCCAAAACCATCAGAGCCACACAACAGGGCACGTTTCTCCCGTACGAAGGGACTGACCTGGGGCTGGTTTGCCATTGGCCCA
>JAUHWE010000267.1 GCA_030424825.1 Verrucomicrobiia bacterium | reverse complement strand
ATCGGTCAGGCGTCCTGTAATGGCGCTATCGAGTAGCGTTTCCCATTCTAGTTGTCCTATCGATTGGTTTTTCATTAGGCGTTCAATCCTCCAACTTGCATTTTACCTTCAATACAGTGCATCAGGGTTCTTCGCACTCTTTGTAAAGCCTTGTAGGTGGCCTCCACCGATTTGCCCTGGGAATGGGCGATTTCATCAACGGTCTCGTCTTCAAAATAGTAATCGGTCAACATTGCTCGCTTGTCTTTTGGAACCTCCGCCAGACATTCCTTCAGATACCCACGCCTCTGGTCCAGTTCGGGAGTCAACATAGCCTGCCGCGAAGCGATCTCCTTCATTAAGTCCTCATCGAGGAACCGATGCCAACGGCTCGACTTCTCCCGGTGCTTCAGGGTCATGTGGTAGGCGAAACGAAACGCCCAAGGAGCGAAAGGACGGGCTGGGTCGTAATCTTCGATTTTGTTGTACAGAGCGATCGCGGTCTCCTGCAAAACATCCTGCGCGTCCTGCGAATGAGGCATCAACGAGAGAATATACCGGTAGATCTGCTTCTCATGGGAGGTGAAAAGCTGGATGAAACGGCTCTGTGGATCGAATTTTTCGGTGTCTGACACGGCAATGAATTAACGCTTTAAAGTATTAGATGTGATTACAGAGTTCAACCCGATTCTGGACAGATTGCTCCTTTCACAATCAATATGAATAGTTTTGTCCAAGAATCAACCACGCCTCGTAAATCTTACCAACACGAGCCCGATTGGTGGCATAACAACCGTCTATTTCGATCTCGTTTATTCATAGTGTCAATCGTTAGCGTCTTGTGAAGTCATTCAGGAAGACGCTATTTGTGGGAATCGCTCCCAGGTCGAAAGGCTTGGGAGCGTATGCATTTTAGGCCCTCTGATTTCTAGTTGAGACAGCCCACCCGGACTGTAGATCCGCAAGTCACGTGCCGGACGCCTTATTCCAAGGAACCCCAAACTCCCCCATGAACAAGGCGCTTTAAACCTACTGTGAAACCAGTTTCAGTTTTTGCCCTCTCCGAACATTTTCTTCAACTGCGATCTGATTGATGATCGCCATATCCGCTTTATCAAGCCCGTACGGCAAGTCCGAAAGATAAGACTCAAACGCCCCTTCCCGGTCCGCAGTCACCACCTTCAATCGAGCGGGCTGCAAATTGCGAATGGAGCTTTCCTGAATGGGCTCAAAGCTTCCTGAAATTTGTTCGAATGCCGGGCGGTAGGCGTCGATCTCTGTCGATGAGGCATAACTCAAAAAACTGAATACACTGTTTTTGTAGGTAAAAAACTCGTTTCGCATGGCGACCGGGCCATTCGAAGTGGAAACTACGCTCTCGATTACATAACCTGGATTGCCTCCCAGCGTTGAGGATTCCGAACGGATCGGCTGAACTTGGGACGATGCGACAAAACTCCGTGCGGCATCCTCAGGCGTATTCCCTTCACCACTACTAAAGATCACAATCCCTCTTCCCAAGCTATCCACAAGGGTCACCCTTCCCGCTTCGTTTTTGACGCGCCAGCCTTCAGGAACATCGAACTGAAAATCCAAATCCGGATGGTAGAATTTGCCCCGCAAGGCAACGCCTTGCCTTGGGTTTTCCCCCAACACCAATCCATCGATTCGATTCAGGTATTCCGCTTCGCCCACCTTCAAGTCCCCGTATTTCTGCTTCATCTCCATTGCGAGTCGATTAATTCGGCTTTCGCGTTCTCCTGGGTCTGGGTGACTCGATTGCCAGGTAGGCAGCCGTTGGCCTGATTTTTCCGAAATACGTCCCAGCGAATTGAAAAACTCAGCGGATTCCCCTACAGCGTAGCCCGCCTTGGCAGAATACTCGACCCCGTAGATATCGGACTCTCGTTCGGCATCTCTTCCGTACTTAAGCGTCAACATCTGGAAAACGCTTACTCCCAGTCCGAGAAACTGGTCCGCAAAATTTTCATTGCCAGTAATTCCTTGCCCAATGACGGCGCCCGCCACCAGACCGATCTGCCCCCACTGTTGCTTGAGTGCTTGTTGCGAGGCGTGCCGGGCCGCAACATGGGTGATTTCATGCCCCAAAACGACCGCTAACTGGGCCTCGTTGTTCAGGTGTGCCAGCAACCCCCTCGTGACATACACAAAACCGCCGGGAAGAGCGAAAGCGTTTACAACGGGGCTATCCATCACCCTGAATGTGAACTCTAGATCTCGATAGATTTCAGGAGTATCCGGCTCGCGTAAGTTGCTCTGCGCCAACACGCGCTCCCCCACTTCCGTCACGTACTTCGAGAGGGCATCATCCGGATACAAACCCATTTCACGAATCAATTCGCGATCACTCGATTTACCGATCTCGAGCTCTTGCTGCCAGGTGTAGCCATAGCTCTTCTTCTCGCCGGTCAAAGCGCTGGGCTCAGTCACACAGCCTGTCAGCACCCACATCACCGCCGCTAGGCCAATTCCCGTAAGCAGTTTCTTTTCTAAATTCATCTTCAAAACCTTTAAGCCACCTTTATCAGACAATCCTTAATCGATTCCAAGCGGGAAATTGATCAGACAAGCACTGGATAGAAACGTTTCCCCTTTTGTAGTGGAACCACGGAAGCGGCCCGCAGAACCGGTAATCAAGTATCAATCGGCAATGTTAGGCGAAACCGCGTATTCCCCGGAATGGATTTCGCCAGAACGAGATCTCCCCCGTGAGCTCGGGCAAATTCGCGGGACAGATTCAAGCCCAATCCAAATCCGTCCACTCCACGGTTGCGAGCCGTATCCACTCGCGAAAACCGCTCAAACAGTCGCTCCTGGGCGGATTCGGGTATGCCATCCCCACCATTACTAATATCGATCCTCAATTCTGATTCCGCCACTTCGTAGCCAATCGTCACCCAGGGATCGCTATCGTCATTGTACTTGACTGCGTTGCTTAGAAGATTCTGCAAAATCTGGGTCACTAAAGACTCGTCCAGTGAAACAGTGGCATCCTCTCCCATCGCTAGGGTATAACGGGTTTTCGGAGACTGCATCTCGAAATCTTCAACCATTTCGGCAAGCAGCTTCCTTAACCTGATAGGCTTGCCGGTTACTTTAATCTGACCCGCATCCGCTTGAGCCAGCAAGAGCAGCCGTCGCGTGATCCCGTGGAGGCGTTGCGTCTCTTCCAGAAGCATGCCGAGGCGTCTCTGCTGATCGCTGTCATCAGGAGCCTCCTGCAATGCGTTTTCCAGATGCCCCTGCAAAATCGTCAACGGAGTCTTGAGCTCGTGGGCGGCGTCCGCGCTAAATCGAGTCGCCTGGTTAAAACTGCGCTCTAAACGTTCCAGCATGTCATTGAAAACTTGAATCAGCTCCGAAAATTCCCGGTCCTCACCGGCTTGCTCAATTCGATCGTTTAAATTCCTCGCTGAAAGCCCACGGGTAGCATTGGTTAGTTTTCGAATCGGACTGATTGCTCTGGACGCAATGATCCAAGAGCCTATTGCCACCACAAGCAGCGCGAGCGGCGCACTGTAAAGAAACGCATTTCTCACATGATTCATTTCTTGAGCGACCTGACTGAGCTCGACCCCCATCGCGACATTGTATCCACCAAACCGGAACACGCCAAATCGCACCGGCCCCAACTCACTCTTTCGAGTCAATAGCTCGGGTGGCCCCAAAGGCCGAATTCCTCTAAGGTCTCCGCGTCGTCCACCTTCTCCACGAGGGGGTGGAGAAAATTCAGGGGGCTCTCGATTCGAGTCCGGCTCAATCTCTGGCGGCGGACCACCCCCTCGTCGCGGATCCCGAATCCACGGACTGGATTCACGTTCAGTTTCAGGACTCGTCGCGGATTTAAACTCCCCTTCCGGTGCAGGAAGCAATGCGACCATTTTTTCGCCGGACCAGTACTCCGACTCGAAATAAATTTCCCCGTCTTTTCCATAAACGACGATGTGAACATCCCCGTTCAGAATCCGACTGGCGATACGGTCCGTCGCCTCCGAGAACCGAGCCCATGACCGTTGGTGGTCGGGATGAGGAAAACCTTGGAAGGGCAGCGACCGCAGACTTTGGTCGACCGTCGAAATCTTAATCAAATAAAGCGCATACCGGCTCCCCACTCCAAACGCGATGAGCACCGTACCACATACGATGATCGTTAATGCGAGAATACGGAAACGGAATGACTGGCGCAAAGGGATCATACTTTCTTCATTCGATAACCCACGCCTCGCACCGTTTCGAGGAGTTTGTCTTCATCTGCTTGGTCGATCTTTTTACGAAGACGCTGCAGACAGACATCTACGATGTTTGTATTCGGATCAAAGTCGTAACCCCAGACATGTTCCAAAATTTGAGTACGCGTATAGACGCGCCCCGGTGACCGCATCAGATACTCCAGTAAATTGAACTCCCTCGACGTCAATTCGATGTCGCGCTCTCCCCGTTTCACTTCGCGAGTCGCCAGGTTGAGCACGAGGTGCTCGACCTGCCTCACATTGAGTTGGCTCCCCGTAGTGCGGCGATGCAAGGCCTGCAGTCGGGCCACCAGTTCATCAATATAAAACGGCTTCGTCAGGTAGTCGTCTGCCCCCAGATTCAGGCCCTCCAGCCTTTCATCCAGCTCACCTCTGGCCGTTGCGGCAATGACCGGAACGTTGTTCCCTTTCGCTCGCAGCGCTTTGAGTATGCTCAAGCCATCTCGTCCCGGCAGCATGATGTCGAGAACGATCGCATCGTAACTTTGCGAAGTCGCAAGATAGTAGCCGTCATCGCCGTTCTCAGCCAAATCCACAGTAAAACCATGCTCCTTCAACCCCTTGGTGACAAAGTCCGAGATCTTCTTTTCATCCTCTACGATCAGTACCTTCATATTGAGACCTAAATATTAATAGGATATCGCATACACCAAGCGACTCTTAACCACAAGGCATGGTTCATTACAAAAATGTAATCTTAACGCCACGTCCCTGTCATCTTCATGTGGTTTAATCGAACATACGTTAAGAAAACTCACTGTGTCACAAGCAATCTGTTCGCGACGCAAATTCAGAACAATCGAAAACCTAAATCATTATGAACTCAAAAATTATCACTATCGGAAGCATAGCCATTATCGCTGCCAGTGCCTCCGCACTGGCTAAACCTAATCGTTCTCAAATGGGCGAACGTCCCAACCCCGAAGAGGCTGTGGTCGACATCGTCGCTGAATTCGACGCGAATGCAGACAACCTAATGGACGTCGTTGAGCTGGAATCCGCCATCATCGGCATGCACGAAAAACGCATCGCCCGAATGAAGGAAATCGCCGCAGAGCGGGGTACCGATGCAGAACGCCCACGCCGCAGAGGGCCCGACTCTGAAAGGGAAGCGCCTAATCCGTCTGAAATCGCTAGTCGACTCGTTGAAGATTTCGACGACAATGGTGATTCCGTTCTGGATACAGAAGAACTGATGGGTGCCCTTCGTGCCCTTCATTCGAGAGGCCCGGGTAAAGGGGGACCACGCGGTCACGGACGCAAAGGTGGCTCCTTTTCTGACGACGAAAGTGTTGAGTAACTAGTCCGATAGAAACACTTTTTCACACAGACACACCACACGAACGGGTCCAGCGAATGCTGGGCCCGTTTAATTTTTCCCGATTGTCCTATAGATCGAATCGTTATTGTAGGGGCGTCGCTTGCGCGACCGTATCGTCATTACTCTAGTCACACGAGCGGTCGCCGCAAGCGACGCCCCTACACCAAAAATCCGCCTAACTCGACTTATGGGCGCTCTACTAGAGCCGAACTCGGTTTCGAGCCACTAAACTCAAGATACATTGCAATAACGATTCCCGAGGCACCAAAAAGTAGCTCACTCGCTTCAGCGTGAGCCCAAAACCCGTAACTGTCTCACACTTTCACGAAGATGAGCGGCCTGAACTTCCGACTTGCTATGGCAAAGCGGTCTGTTCAATGCCTCTTCCACACCGATGAATCCTCAAGAAAAGGCTAACCTTCTTTTGAACAAGACCCTCTCCTATGCCAATGGGTACCGGGAACTCGGGATGTTCAAGGAATCTCTCGAAGAACTTTCGCTCCTTCCTCAGAAGCTCGCTGCTCACATCAAAACGCTACAAATGAAGCTGGCCATCTACTTCGACGCAAAAGACTGGCAGGCAGCCGAATGCACTGCCAAGGAAATTGCAATGAGGGAGCCCAACGATCCGGGGCATTTCGTGAATCTCGCCTTTGCCACTCGGCGCTCCAAGTCGATACAGGAAGCCAAAGCCATCTTGCAAAATACCGTCGAACGCTTCCCCAACGTTTCAATCGTGCACTACAATCTGGCCTGTTATGCCTGTATGGAAGGGGATCTCGAAACCGCGAAAGACCGCCTCGTTAAATCGATATCCCTAGATCCTTCTTATCTGAATACAGCCAAATCGGATGAGGACCTTGCCCCGCTCATAGACTGGCTGGAAAATCTAGAGATCGCTTAAGCGCTCGATCGCCTGATTGCTTAATTTTAGTAGGTCTAAGAGCGTGTCTAATAGGCCTCAAAAATTTACCATAGGCTAACGCTACTTCCAATGTAGGTCGTCTCGATGAGGCGACATTCATCTCAATCGGCAGGTCAACGACCCGCCCTACAAACTTAATCAATTAGAGAATCCATTCCTCTCT
>JAUHWE010000266.1 GCA_030424825.1 Verrucomicrobiia bacterium | reverse complement strand
TGAAAGAACCATCGCAGAAGCATTGAGAGACACCGGTTACCTAACCGCATTGATAGGAAAATGGCATTGCGGCGAGTGGCTCCCCGAACACCTGCCTATGGGACAAGGATTCACACATCAGTACGGCCACTACGCATGGGGGATCGACTATAACAACTACACCATCCCACACAATGCACCTGCTCGCTATGCGGTCTATGACTGGCATAGAGACCAGGAACCTCTTTACGAAAAAGGTTACACCACCGACCTGATTGCCAATGAAACCGTGCGGCTCATCGCTCAGCATGGAAAACGCGAGGCCAACAAGCGAAAGCCTCAACCTTTTTTCTTTTACGTTCCCTTCAACGCCGTCCATGGACCTCTAGAAGAGATACCGCGGTATACCGACAAATACGAAAAACGTTATGCGGCCCTGAAATGCCTTGATGACGCGGTGGGCCGCATCGTCGGAGCCGTCGACCAATATGGTTTTAGAGAGAACACTTTGGTGGTATTCGCAAACGACAATGGAGGGTTGCGTGACGAGATGAATGCGCCCTATCGCGGAACCAAAAACACCAATTACGAAGGAGGCGTTCGGGTTCCCTGCGTCTTCAGGTGGCCCGGGAAGATTGAGCCAGGGAGCTCAAACGATTCAATGATGCACATCGTGGATCTCTATAGCACGTTCCTTTCGCTCTCCGGAGCAAACCCTAAGCAGAAGAGACAAGTAGACAGTATCAATATGACGGGTACGATTTTCTCAAGAGAACCCGGCCCACGAGACGAGATCATTTACGAAGTCTCAGGGAGCGTACGGTTTCCCGCGATTCGCCTCGGTGACTACAAGCTTGTGGGCAAAGAACTCTACAACATCACCGTCGATCCAAGTGAAACGGAAGATATCGCCGCTCAGAATCCCGCCATTGTTGCACGGCTGGCGAAACGGGTTGCCGAGGCAGGCGCGCAACGCCCCCCCATGCCCGACATGTCCCAACTAATGTCCCCCGCCCTTCCCTGGGTGTACGGCCAAAAGGAAAACGCCACTGCTCCAGAATGGGTCAAAGAAGAAGTTCGTAAGATTCGCGCCACTCAACCCAAAGAATGGGAGCCCGGAACCACTCCCTGGCCTCAAGCGCCCATCGACGGAAAAATCACCTACACAGGTGACGGAAGGTAATCTACGCTTTTTTCAATCGCATAATCCGCACAATACGGGATTGCGACGAAGGGTTCGATCACGCGGTTCCCGTTGCTTTCAATTCCTCTTCAAACTGACTCGGATCGGATACGTTTCTGGTCAACAATTTCTTGAATTGATGGTAGGCGGGGCGGTAGCGGAGCGAGTTATCCTCGCCTACATCAATGAGACCGTAGCCCTTCGACACCAGTTGCCACCAGAAGACCCGTTCAACCAAACCGCTTTTCCAAGCATCCTCGTAGTAGCTATTCAGATACTCCGCAGCGGCCTCTTCACTAACACACAAATCCTCTCCGGTCGGAGAATAGGCACCTTGATCTTCCAGCGGCCAGTTGACTTCCGTTATCCATAAACGGCGATTCGATTTGTTGCTGCAAAGGGCACAGGCGACGAAATGGTAGATCTTCTGGGTTAGATCGAAGATCAGAAACTGGCGGTTTCGCGGACACCCCCGACGGTCGACATAAAGGGCACAGCCCACGATATCCCAGTGTATTTCATACCAATGCAGCATTGAGCGGATGAAAGGGATCGGCTCGAAGTCTAACACACAGGGGCCGATGAAGTGAATACCCGGAAAGTCCGACCGGAGCTCTTCCGCAACGCTGGCAAATTCAAGAAACTCGTCGCAACCGAAAAAGCCCCATTTGGAGCGGTTGATCCCTTGCCCAATTTGGAAGTTTTTGATCTTGGGCCAAAAGCGCTCAACAACCGTTCTCAAATTCGTTCGCCACAAATCATGATCGAGAATGTGGTTCCGATCTTGCATGGGGCACAGAACAAACTCGCAGTTCGGAAGAGATTGCACGAATTGCCAGTGCTCCTCCAATCGCTCCATTTCCCAAAGCGGAAAGCGAAGCAGTATCTGACGCACTCCGAGCGTTTCGACTTCCTGGGCGACCCGAGGTCCATCGCAAGAGTCCAAAGCAACCGCGATGCCCATGAATTCTCGCGGATTCTCGCTACGGCGTATCCAGTTACTGGGGCGATATCCCAGCGAGAGAGCGCCTTGGAGAGCGGCAACTACCGGTAAGGCAGCAAGAGTGAATAAAACCGCCTTCGTATAGGACCACAAACACCATTTCAAACGCTCAGCGAACGTGAATCGGTGCCGAATCGGGTAAGGTTGCTCGCTGAAGCCATCCCAAGAGGACTCGTCCTTATTTTCCTTAGAGGCCAATTTTTCTCCTCCATGGACGGGTTGCGTTTTTAATACGCCATTTTAAGGCGTAGCTCTGGCGACGGCGGCAAAAGGCCTGCTCCAATTCTTCAAACGGGGTCCGAACGCATTCAGCGTAGGTGGACAACAGGGAAGGGAGTAAATCGTCGGGCAAATCAGCTTGAGCGAGGGAGGTCACCGCGGCTCGGCGGGGCACCGGCCCGAATCGCATACGATTATTGTCAACGATCTGAATTTCCCAACCACTATTTTGCACGGGGCGATAAAGAAGGTTTCCTGGGGTAAGGTCGAGATGCAATATTTCGGCCCGGTGCATCTTGGCGAGCGACTGGCCAAGCAAACGGGCCTTTTCGATTCGTTGAGGCAAGTGAGGCTGATGGAGCTGGCGGGCTTCGTGATCGAAGGGAACATAGAAGCAGACGTAGAAGCTCTCCTTCAACCATTGGCCCTCCCATGACTCAACCCATGCCACGGGTTCCGGACTGTGCAATCCGGCTTGATTGAGGCGCTGGGTGTGCAAATAGGAACGCTTGGCTTTGCTGTCACAAATGCGATAGGCCACTTTTTTCCACACATCGCTATTGGGAAACCGCTTTACCACAAGATCCTGGTTCTCGAAATCGCAGCGAAAGAGCTGATTGCGACCCCCTTGGAGCAATTTTTCCTCCGGGAAGCGAGTGACCGTTTCAGGCAAGTCCTCCAACCAGCGTCGCCACACAGGCTGGTCGAACGAATTAGCGATTTGCATTTTCAAAGGCATAGAAAAGGCTTCGAGAGAGAGGTACTAAAGGTGAAAACGGTAGGGAATTCGGTTGGTTGGATTTTTTGACAGCTTAGGCGTCGTTGGGCATTGATGCTTCCGAACTATGGCTAAATTGCAAGCGGATCGTCAGTGCGCTATGGAAAAATGTCCCGAAGGGTATCCGCTATTGCCCTCGGAAGTCCAACCGTCATCATCCCACCCCCATATGCTGAAGGACCTCAAAACATTCTTTGCGCTTATCCGGCCTTACCAGGGCAAAATATGGCTGTCAGCAGTATTTGGATCGATCGGAGGGGCGCTCACCGGTGCGGGCTTGACGAACGGAGTCGAGCGGCTCTTCTCGAATATTTTCAGCGACGACCGAGCGTTGATGCTCAACGAAATCATCCTCATTGCCGCGATCTTTCCTATCCTCTTTCTAATCATTGGAGCCTCTAATTTTCTCGGCGCTTACCTGCTCCATTCAGCAGGGTTGGCAGCGATTCGCGATCTTCGCGTCCGAGTTTTTGACCGTCTTCAACTTCTGTCCTTCGCGTACTTCCAAAACAACCCCAGCGGTGATTTAATAGCCCGTATTACCGGAGATACGCAAGCGCTGCAGATTACGTTAAACTATGTCGCTCGTAAATTCATTACCCAACCTGCCACTATAATTGGGGCTGCCTTTTTCCTAATTCTCAAAGCGGTGCAGCACGAAGGGGTGCTTGAAATTTACCTTTGCCTGATGGCCCTCCCCGTTGTTGTTTTTCCAATACGCCATTTTAGTAGAAAACTGTCACGAAAGGCGGTTAAACAACAAGAGGAGTTCGGGGGCCTGACGCAGAACATCGTTCAGAACCTGAGCGCGGCGCGAGAGGTCCGGGCTTTCAATCTTGAGGAACGCGAATCTACCCGCTTCAGAAATCGAGCCGCCGATCTGTACCGATCTCAAATGAAGGTCGTAAAATACGGCTTCTCCCTTCCACCCGTAATCGAAACCATCTCGTCGATCGGGCTGTCCATCGCTTTCGTTATCGGCTACTACCAAGGAGTCGCCGGTGGCGTATTCACTGGTGTATTCCTCGCCCTCTACTTCTTGTACAGCGCCATCAAGAGCTTGGGTATGTTCGCCGCCGAGCTTTCCAAAGGGGCCGCAGCGCTAAAACGGGTGGAGGAAATCCTGAACCAGTCGATCGATGTGGTCGAAGACCCGAATGCAAAGCCGCTTGAGGCCGCAAACGGAGATATCTGCTTCGACCGAGTCGACTTTTCCTACGACTCCGCTCCCGTATTGCAAAATGTGAGCGCTCAGATTTCAGCCGGTTCGATCTGCGCTTTGGTAGGCCCCAGTGGATCAGGAAAGAGTACATTCGTGAACCTTGTGCCTCGGTTTTTCGACGTTGTGAAGGGATCGATTTCAATCGATGGGCGTGATTTGCGCTCGATACCCTTGAAAGACCTCCGGCAACAGATCGCACTCGTTTCCCAAGAACCGGTGCTTTTCGATGACACGGTGATGGAGAATATCCGATTGGGGCGTCAAGACGCGACCGACGAGGAGGTAAAGGCTGCCGCCAAGAACGCCTTCGCCGATGAGTTTATTCGATCAATGGATCGAGGGTACGATGAAATTGTCGGTGAGCGGGGAGCAAGGCTTTCAGGGGGTCAGCGACAACGTATCGCCATCGCTCGGGCTTTTTTGCGTTCGGCTCCGATTTTGATATTAGACGAGGCCACTTCCGCCTTAGACTCGGAAAGCGAGGAAAAAATCCAGCAAGCGCTCAGCAAGCTAGTGATCGGAAAGACCGTCCTCATAATCGCACATCGATTCAGCACCATCGTCTCCGCCCAGCAAATACTCGTTTTCGAGAACGGCCAGATCGTCGATTCGGGCTCACACGATGAGCTTCTCGCCAACAGCCCGCTCTACCAGCGACTTTATAGCAGACAGGCTTGAGCAGGTTTCGCCATTCGCTTGGGTGAATCTACGCCGCCTTGGAGCTGTGTTCAGAATCTTTATGAATCATAGAGCGTGACCAATAAATTGGGCTATATCGATTTCTAATGTAGGGGCGTCGCTTGCGGCGACCGCTCAAGTGGCTATAGCCCAAGACAATGCAGTCGCCGCAAGCGCCGCCCCTACAAAATATTCGGTCTATTGAACACTTTCTTTCCATTGTAGACTGGGTTGCTGACACGGCAATCCTAAGCCATAGGCGGGTCAGCGACCTCGCCCTACAGATTTCGAAATATTCTCCAAGGTAGGGCAACGACCTCCGGGCGTGCCGCGTTTTTATGATCTCCTTGTGCGGCACGCCCGGAGGTCGTTGCCCTACCCGTTCACCAATTCACAAAGCGTGCCCAACGCTGATCGAGATCAGATCGGTCCGGCTTCCCATCTTGCACAACCAATCGGTACCGCATCGTAGAACTTTGACCAGGAGGTATCTCCCAACCATGTTCCTGGATCGGAACGTAGTTGAAGAAAATGGCCCCATTGTTGGATGTCTCCGGCCAGACACGCATTCGTTGGGGAAAGTCATGGTTGTTCGCATGACTGAGAATGCTCAACGTATCCTCGCCGTTTCCTGAAGCTTTTGCTCCCCACATCGCAATCCACTTCGAACGAGTAGTGTGTCCGTCATTACGATTCTTTCCCTCCGAACTGAGATAGTCGCTGTTGGTCTTGTCCCAATGATGAGGGGCGCGATAGGCAATGGGACCCCCATAACGGTAGGCAGGTAATTTCAACGAGGAATTTGAAACATTCGTCTGCTTGGTTTCATAATCGATCTCATAAGCCCCGTCGACAAAACGAGCTACAATATTAAATTCCTCCCTCAGTATCACTCGTTCCTTTTTCTCATTCCCAGGAAAAATGACATGCTCCTGCAAAACGGTAAAACCTGCAGCGTTGTTCGCCGTCATAACTGAGAGCGTCTTCGCATAGCGCACCCTGCCCGTCTCTTTCTTCAAATTCCAGAAATCAACGTTTTCCCCGTCGACCACACAGTCGACCCAAGCATGCCAAAGCCCCAAGTGATGATAATGGTCATCGGGATGAATTCCCGTAACAACCGCTCCACTGGGAGAATAGACGGGATGGATAAAACCACTGCGGGCAAAAACCGGATCAACCCCTTCCGGGGGTGGAACCTCGGCCTTGTGGTAGGTCAATACGCTGCGTCCACCGATCGAAACTTCAATCCGCTCCTCCGTTTCCACCACTGAAGGCGTGTCTGCAGAGGCGGAAACCGAAAGCAGAAACGACAAAACTACAACAGGGCAATAAGTACGCAACGAGAGATACATAAGTGCAAACTAGGAGATACCGGATCCTTTGTAAACAGTCTATTTCGACTCTTCTGGCAGGGCAAACACGACGTCGCTGCATCCAGGCTCTGCACCCATTACCCCTCCACCACAAGCGATGACCACAATTTGATACCTCGACTAGAATGCCTGAAATCGGATCGAGCTCAGTTTGTTTTCAGAAACGAAGCGATCCGCTTTAGAGAGTGCCCAATAAGTCTTATTCACCAATTGATAGAAAGTGTAGGGCGGGG
>JAUHWE010000265.1 GCA_030424825.1 Verrucomicrobiia bacterium | reverse complement strand
TGGACCGTCAGCTTCTTACGCGTTATGGATACGCGGCAAATGTGACCCGCATGCACCTCCTTGCAGTTCTTGTCATCGATCACGAAATTGAAACGCTCTCCTCCTTCAAATTTCACGTCGAAATCGATCTCAACATTGCGAAACCCAAGCTGGGCCCGTATCACCGCTCCGTGATCCGCATCTGGCAACTGCGACGCCACAAGCGCTCCGTCTTTGATTGAAAACGAATGACTATGCCCAGTCCAATCATCGCCAATCTCCAAGCGATTAAAGTTGTCAGTAAACTCAACATTGCTCGCAAAAGCCGCTGTCGTCGCCACGATCGATAGAACAATCGACCGCCTCCAGATTTTTACAGATCTCATAAATGGCCTCATAGTTCTTATCATGTTGATTTAGAACCCGTAACTAGTCAGTTATACCAATTCAGTCTACTCACAAATGAAAAAATCTACGTTCCTTTACCTCGTCCCATTTTCCATTTTCATCGCGCTAATCACGGGCTGTTCCCCATCTTCAGAGTCAGGATCAACGGCATCCAATGACGGAAGAACCGTCATTGCCGCCATTCCCAAAGCCACCGGAGGCGATTTTTGGGAAACGGTAGAAACGGGAGCGCGAAAAGCGGCAACGGAACTCGGCATCGATCTAAAATGGGAAGGAACCGTGACGGAGACCGAAATCGCTGAGCAAACCAAGATCATCGAAAATATGATCAATCTTGGCGTGGACGCGATCGCTTTGGCTCCCCTGAACAATCAAGCTCAACGCAAACCCGTACAGTCCGCAGTCGATAACGGAATTCCGGTAGTCATTTTCGATTCCGCAATCGATGGAGATGCCCATTCCAGTTTCGTAGCCACTGACAATGTCCTTGGCGGTTCACTCGGGGCGGGATTCATGAACGACAAGCTCGGCCCCAAGAGCCAGATCATCGTCTTTAGATACGTACAAGGAACGGCGAGCACGACCAAACGATCCGACGGCTTTGTCAAAGCCGCCGAGAGAGCCGGTCACGAAATCGTGGCTGACCCCTTTTCCGAATCCGGTACACTCGAAGGATCCAAGAACGTTGTGGCCAATACCTTTGAACGCTTTATCAAAAATGGGAAGCTGGATATTGACGGTATTTTTGCCGCCAATCTAACAACCACGCTGGGAGTGGCTTCCGCCCTCGACGACCTCAGAGACAGTGGTATTCAAGTAGACCTCACATTTGTCGGGTTCGACAGCTCCAAAAAGTTGGTTGATGAGCTTCAGTCCGGAAAAATCGATGCCTTGATTGTTCAGAGTCCCGAGAAAATGGGCTATCTCGCAGTCAAGACTGCGTTTGCCGTTTCCAAGGGGGAATCGGTTGAAGCGCACATCGACACGGGAGTCGAAGTGGTCACGGCTGAAAGACTCAAAAATGAACCCGCTATCCGTACACTGGTTGGGCTAAAGTAAATCTCTAGTTTTTGAATACACAATTCATGAACTGCGAAGCGAACTCATCCAAGTATTTTCACCAGTGCTAGTTCTAATTCACGGCACTCAATTAACGAAGGGCTCAGGCTAAAGCACTGAGCTACTTTCCAATTATCCCTCAAGCCTTATCCCTTCAAATTCAGAAACCTCTCCTCCCCGCTTAGAGATGCGGGGCATCGCCAAGCGCTTCGGAGCCACTTTAGCTCTGAAAGGCGTCAACCTTACCGTCATGCCGGGCGAAATCATGGCCCTTGTGGGCGAGAACGGAGCCGGCAAAAGCACCCTAATGAAGGTCCTATCCGGAGCGCACTCTCCCGATAGCGGTGAACTGCTCCTTGATGGAGAAAACTTCACCCCCTCCAATCCCCTCCACGCCCGCAATTCCGGGGTGGCGATGATCTATCAAGAGCTCTCCTTAGCCCCCCACCTTTCCGTTATGGAGAATATTCTGCTGGGGATCGAACCGTCCCGTTACGGAATCGTTCGGTGGAAAGCCATGAGGACAAAGGCAGTCGAGGCGCTCTCAGCCGTTGGCCTCGATCGGATCGATCCCAAGCTCACCGTAAAGCAATTGTCGATTGGACAACAACAACTCGTGGAAATCGCTCGAGCAGTCGCTCTCGAATGCCGCGTGCTCGTCCTGGACGAACCCACGAGTTCCCTGGCCGCCAAGGATATAGAAAACCTGTTTCAGCTCGTCAAAACGCTGTCCTCTAAAGGAATCGCGGTAATCTACATTTCCCACTTCCTAGAAGAAGTTAAATCGATCAGCGATCGGTTCACGGTTTTGCGTGATGGTGAAAGCGTAGAAAGCGGAGTCACTGAAACGACCTCCGAGGAGTCCATCATTTCCCTGATGGTGGGTCGAAATGTAGATGATCTGTATCCGCGCAACAATCACTCAGCATCCGATGTAGTCCTCGAAGTCACCCAATTATCAGGTCTGCTCAAGCCAAAGTCCGCTTCGCTTCAATTACGCCGGGGCGAGGTACTCGGCATCGCCGGTCTAATCGGAGCCGGTCGCACTGAATTGCTAGAAGCTATTTTCGGACTCGAACCGATCACGAATGGGGAAGTCAAAATTGGAGCCTATTCCGGAGCGGCTGATCCCGCTCTCAGATGGAGCCAAAAGGTTGGCATGGTCAGTGAGGATAGAAAAACCCAAGGACTCGCCCTTGGCCTCAGTATTGCGGATAATATTACGCTACCCAACCTCAACGGTCTTGGTCCTGGAAGAATGGTACTCCCCGCCCGCCAAGCCACGGCATCCCACCGGTGGATCGAAGAGATCCCCATCAAATGCCAGTCGGCACGTCAGCCGGTCAGCGATCTATCCGGTGGAAACCAGCAAAAAGTGGCCATTGCCCGTCTCCTTCATGCGGAGGTCGACATACTCCTTCTCGACGAGCCTACTCGTGGAATCGATGTCGGCTCGAAAGCGCAAATCTACAAACTCATTGATTCGTTGGCCCGAGGGAATGCCGCAACCCACCAGGAACCCAAAGCGATTCTAATCGTCAGCAGCTACCTCCCAGAACTTCTCGGCACCTGCGACCGTATCGCCGTTATGTCACGTGGCTACCTGAGCGAGGCACGCCCCGTATCCGATTGGGACGAACACCAACTCATGGCCGTCGCTATCGGGCAGGAATAGTGAGAATGCTAGGCACACGATTTTACGCAGATATGCTAACAGAACCTTCAATCAATCGCTCGTAAGTTCCACCTTCGTGAAACCTCACATGATCCCTGAGCGATTCCTCTAATCCAATGCAGATCAAATCACAAAATTCCCTTTTCAGATCGAGCGCATGGCTCAACGTGGGCGCCCGTTTCCTCGCATTGATCATCGTCTTTCTTTTCTTCGCCATTTTCGTAGATGACGGAAAGTTTTATACGCTCCGCAATCTTGAAAATATTGTGCGGCAAAGCTCGGTCTACGCTACGGCCGCCCTTGGCATGACATTTGTCATCATCACCGCCGGAATCGATCTTTCTGTCGGTTCCATAATCGCCCTCGCTGTCGTAGTGGTTGCCTGGACACTCAATATTCAGATTGATGGAGAGCAGGGTGAGTTGATTTACCTGGTCCACCAATACCCCATTTTCACACCACTGTTAGCCTGTGTGCTCGCCATAAGTGCCGCCACTTGCGTTGGCTTGCTCAACGGGGCGCTAATCGTACGCCTCAAGATCGTACCCTTTATCGTCACTCTCGGTTCCATGGGAATCATTCGCGGGTTGGCTAAAGGCATCGCGGGCGAACGCGACATCTACCCGCCCGAAGAAACATGGATCGGAGGGCTAATGGATCCCACCCTTACCAATAAGGCAAAAAGCTGGATGCTTCTCCCGCCTGGGGTTTGGATTCTCATCCTTTGCATTGCGGTCGCTTCGTTCATCTTGAAATACACGCGTTTTGGCCGGCACGTTTATGCCGTCGGATCCAATGAGGAAACCGCCCGTCTTTGCGGTGTACCCGTCGGCCGAACCAAGCTCATTGTGTACGGGCTCACCGGATTCTTCTGTGCCCTTGCTGGCTTTATGCAGTTTTCCTATATCGGCGGTGTGGGCCAACCCACTACCGGAATCATGTACGAGCTTTTCATTATCGCTGCCGTAATTATTGGGGGTGCGAGTTTTTCCGGGGGTGAAGGATCCATCCTCGGAACGGTAGTTGGCGCTTTGATTATTACCATTCTCTATATGGGAGGCCAACAAATGGGTTGGCCGAAATGGGTTCAGGAAATGGTCATCGGTACCATTATTATCCTCGCCGTAGCCGTCGACCGGTACCGCCATCGAAAAATGGCCTAGAAAGAATCTTTTGCCAACTATGGTCCGCGTTCATTAAATTATAAATCGGAAATTGGGTTAACATTCGCCATCCACCGTTCACCCCAATTATCATAACGCCGACCTTCCACTTAAATCTCTAGAGAAAATGCTAATCGGAATATCCCCCTTAATCAGTCCTGAACTTCTCAATACACTTTACCGCATGGGACATGGTGACGAAATTGTGCTCGCCGACGCCCATTTTCCGGGCGAAAGCCACAACACCAACGTTGTTCGAGCGGATGGACTAAGAATCGCCCCGCTTCTCGAAGCCATTGCTCCCCTCTTCATACTCGACCAGTACGTGGAGAATCCACTTGGTATGATGGACGCTGTCGCAGGGGATACGCTCGATCCAGCTGTGGAAGCATCCTATCTCTCCGCCATCCGCAAGTCATGGCCGGACACGATCGCCCCTGAAAGGATTGAGCGATTCGCCTTCTACGATCGGGCCCGAACGGCCTGCGCAGTAGTCATGACCGGTGAGACGGCAAAGTATGGCAATGTCATTCTCAAGAAAGGAGTTACGCCTTGTTAAAAGACTTGGAAGCAATCCTATTGAATTCAAGATTCTGACTCATTTTTCAAAAGCAAAATAGCCACGGGATAGCCCTCAATTTCGTCGTCTAGCAAAAGGTATTCAAAAGAAATCAACCAATATATCCAACAACATGTCGAATTCTACAATCTTCATTTTACTCTATTTCCACACATGCTTGGCATTCCAAATCCCCAATTTTTTCGATTCATCAACTTCCATTGCTACTGTTGTGGCGTAGTTGAGGCATTTATTAAACATTCCAACCAAAACGCAACCGCCACCTTTGCCATCAATTATCAAAATATCGAAAGATTAATGAATTTACATCCCAATGGCAGATAGGCCAGTGACATTACGTGCAACTACCTATTAGGTATTTGTAATTTGAGCATTTCACTACCATATTGTCACATATAATGATATAAACCCAAGTTCGCATTTTCCTCGAATTCCGACGTTAGCTAGAAAATGAACTACGGAATCTACATCTACTTTGACGGGAGCGATCTGCATGAGATCGCCGATGATTTCCGTACGAAAACGAAAGATTTCCTCCAAGGAGAGAATCGTATCGAACTCGTGGATATTCTTCACCCAAGGGACGAAAATATGGAGGAAGACAACCTAACCGATTGGGATCTAGGAGTGAGCTTCAATCTGTCCGATCTTAAACTAAAAGAAATAGAAGAATTACTAGTCTACTTTTCACAGCTCGTTTCGGGATTCGACCATGATTTCGCAGTTGGCTACCACGACAAGAAGACAGGCATAAGTGAAGACATTGGATTCATCGAATCCGATGGTGACTACTCAGGACCTTTAAAGATACTCAAAGAACTTAAAAATTAGCTAACCAGGCGTGTCAACTTGTCGTTCTCCCCTTCATTGGAGGGGTCCTACATACTCCAAAACTATCGCACGCTTTGAATGACGCCTGCTCATTGCCCTCTTCAAACAATGAATCATAAGGATATTGCACCCGACTTGCTCCAAGGCTTAGGCATAGAGATTGGAGCCTTCACAAAACCCATCGAAGGGATCAAGCCGCTCTACATCGACAAGTTCGAAACCTTCGCGGGGGAGACATGCTTGCTCGATTACTTTGGAGAGGCGGTATCTCTGCCATTTCACGATAACTCTTTGGATTATATCGCGAATTCCCATGTCTTCGAACATGTGGCCAATCCTGTTGCCGCTCTGGTGGAATGGTACCGCGTTCTCAAGCCAGGAGGCGTCGTTTACATGGTCGTTCCAGACAAATTCTATACGTTTGACGCCCAGCGACCGCTTACGCCTGTGGTTCACATGCTGGAGGACTTCAACAAGGGCGTTACCGATTGCGACCCCACCCACATCGACGATTTCGTCTTCGGGATCGACTGGAGTGCGGTTTTTCCCGACACGCCTCCCGAAGAACACGATGCTCAACGCAAAGAACATGCCGCAAAATACAAAGAGGAAATCGAAAACAATCGGGAAATCAATATTCACTTCCACGTGTTCGTTCCCGAAAACTTCATTGAATTGATCGAAGCGGTTTCGGAAGACAAAAGCATCGAAGCCGAATTCTATGTGGAAAAAACCATCGAGCAATTTCCAGCAAGGCATGCGAATGGTTTTTTAGCGATTCTCAGAAAACCTAAACGAGCGAATTGGGGGAGACTGCCAACCATCATTCGCAAATTGATTCACCGAAATTTCCCCCTCTTAAAAAGTGCCCGAAAAGGAAGCGCGTCCAAGGGCGATTCCCATCGATCCTGAAAATCCACTTCGGTCTCGAAGAAGGAACCGTTAGGTATGGAATAGACCGGGGACAGTATCACTACGAAGAGGTCATGAATAACAAAAACCAAGAGAACAATGCACTGCAT
>JAUHWE010000264.1 GCA_030424825.1 Verrucomicrobiia bacterium | reverse complement strand
TTCTTCCCCTCAGCAGACTCTTCCAGCGTTTCCAGGACCGTCAAACTCTTGTCCAATTCATCCGCCTGATGCTGCCCGAAGTAGGATATGTAAGTACTTTGGCCAATCTCGCGTTCGCCGGATTGGAAGGGCTCTACCCCTGCAATCACTTTTGCGATGGTCGTCTTACCGGCGCCGTTTACTCCCACCACCACAATCCGGTCGCCTCGTTCGATACGGAGATTGGCATCGCGAATGACCGATAAATCTCCATAAGACTTGGACACATCCACTAGATTGACCACCGTCTGACCGCTACGAGGTGGAGGAGCGAACGAAAAGGCAACTCCGTCTTCCTCTTTTTCGATTTGAATCCGCTCAATCTTGTCGAGCGCCTTGATGCGGCTCTGCGCTTGCCTAGCTTTCGATGCTTTGGCCCGAAAACGATTGATAAATTGCTCCGCCTGCTGAATCTCCTTTTGCTGGCTTTTGTAAGCTTTCAACTGCAGCTCTTTCCGTTCCGCACTCTGCGTTTCGAATACGCTGTAATTGCCGCTATAGACGTGCAGCGATCCCATTGAAATTTCGAACGTCCGATTACAAATGATATCCAGAAACCCGCGGTCATGGGAAATCATTAACAGTGATCCTTCGTAGCGAAGAAGAAAATCCTCCAGCCACTTCTGGGAAGTTACGTCGAGATGATTGGTGGGCTCGTCGAGCAGGAGCAGTGACGGGTTCGCAAGCAGAAGTTTGGCGAGGGCGATACGCATTTGCCAGCCTCCGCTGAACTCTTCGGTCTTTCGCTGCATATCGGAACTGGAAAAGCCGAGTCCCAAGAGAACTGATTCGATACGAGAAGGCAATTTGCCCGCGTCCAGATCCTCCAGACGATGCTCCCAGGCTCCGATCAGCTCTAGCGTTTCGTAAAACTCCTCCGATGAGGTATCCATTTCATCGAGACGCTTCTCCGCTTCTTCCACCTTGGCCTTCAGTCCGAGCACATCCGCGAAGGCCAATTCAGTCTCCTTAAACAAGGTGCGCCCATGCATCTCGATCCCATCCTGAGGCAGGTAGCCAAAAGTCACATAGTTCGCCTTGTCGACTTTTCCACTGTCGATCTCCTCCAGCCCGCATAATACCTTTAGCAACGTACTTTTCCCCGCTCCATTGCTACCCACCAATCCAATGCGATCCGATGTCCCAATCGTAGCGCTAACATCCTTATAGAGATAGCGTTCCCCGAATTGGAGCCTGATATTTTGTAGTGCAATCATGATAAGTGGCAATTAGGTCTCGCAAGCGAGCGAATCTAAAAAAGGGGCCACTTCTGTGAGGGACACACCCAGCCGTCAATGAAAGAAACGAGCGACCTCAAGCCCGTCAGCGGTTGAAGGGTCTATTTTCCACTCAAAAAGTAATGATAAACGACCCCATTATCATAATGTTTTTTTAACAGAATAATTGACAGGGAATACCCTATTCGGTACCCATTCTCTGATTGATGCGGCTACTCCATTTCCCACAATATAGAAGTTTATTGCCTGCGTTTGGGGGGTTGCTATTGCTCGGCCTTCTTAAGCTTCAGGCAGTTACCTCTATTCCTGGGGACCTCAACGACGATTTTGATACCACCGTCGCGGACATAGCCATCTTAGTAAGCCACATCCAAGGAACCCAGTTTCTGGAAGCAGAAGCGATTCCCTACGTGGACTTCGACCAGAACGGGATCCTCAACTCAGTGGATGTCGAGGTGCTGGTCCAATTAGTAATGGATAGCCAGGGACCTCAAGTGATTCCAATGGCCACAATTAAAGAGACCTTACCGCAGCGAGGTGAAAGTAGTGTAGGTGTGAAACGGGAGACCATTCTCTACTTTACTCTCCCTTTAGCAGAAGATGCGGTGATTTCGAACGATAATTTCTTCGCACTGTTTGGAGGCGAAAAGCTGCTCACGCGAATCGAACTCTCATCAGACCGCTTGAAGGCGACTCTCTTCTATCTGGATCCCCTTCCGGACAATTCCCGAGTCCGTGTCATCTTTGATGGAGAGGGCATCAAAGACATCCTCGGGCGCGACTTCGACCCCAACCAGGATGGCGAGCCTGGAGGTCTTTTC
This sequence comes from Verrucomicrobiia bacterium, assembly GCA_030424825.1. GTDB lineage: Bacteria > Verrucomicrobiota > Verrucomicrobiia > Opitutales > Opitutaceae > Pelagisphaera. Next base: position 4,626 of record JAUHWE010000264.1, on the reverse strand, counting down.
GGCCTGGACTTCAACACCGTATCAATCACCGAACTACCGGGAACTGCCATTAGCGGTACCGTCTATCGTTCGAAAAAGAATGACCTCGATACAGACGTACCTCTAGCGGGCGCTGTCATTGAAGTCGTCGGAGCGGAACAAACGATTCGAACCACCACAGCGGGCGATGGCTCCTTCACCTTGGATCCCTGCCCCGGAGGCCGCTTTTTCGTCAATATCGACGGCCGTCCCATAACCGGCCAATTCCCGACCGGAGATTACTATCCATTCGTCGGCAAAGCCTGGTACGCCCAACCAGGTCGGTCCGACAATCTGGTCAACAAAGACGGAAAAATCTATTTGCCACTTATCACCGCCGGTAGTCTTAAGACGATAAGCCAGACCGAGAACACGGTTGTTGAATTCCCTCAGGCGGTGCTCGACGAAAATCCAGATTTAGCTGGCGTGCGGGTGACCGTACCGGCCAACTCTCTCTTTAACGAGGAGGGCGCCCGCGGCGGCATGGTCGGCATCGCTCCTGTCGCCCCCGATCGCATTCCTGAACCGCTTCCGGAAGGCCTTAATCTCCCTTTGGTCATCACCGTGCAAACCGATGGCCCCGCCAATTTCGACCGGCCAGCGCCGGTAGTCTTCCCTAACATTCCCGATCCTGAGACCGGCGAAAGGCTTCCACCCGGCTCCAAATCCGCCCTTTGGAGCTTCAATCACGATACCGGTCTCTGGGAAATTGGGGGACCGATGACCGTCAGTGCGGACGGACTGACAGTCGCATCCGATCCCGGTGTAGGTATCCGGCAGCCCGGTTGGCACGGAACGAGGCCCGGTACGATGAACCGTGGCGGAGGGGCTCGCCCGTATCGTCCGGATGACGATGAAAACGACAATGATGACTGCGATGATCCGGACCGGGATTGCAAAGACGACGATCCAGACCCAGACGAAGAGGATGACGAGATAGACTGCTTGGAAGAAGGCGCGCTCGCTCTCAGCGGATTTGTTCAAACACAACTCGCAATCGGTCTGGCTATACCAAAACTCGTTCCAGGATTAGGAACCGCGATAGCGACAAAGGTCAATACGACTGCGGCCACAGTAGACTCCTTCATTGCTCCCGATCAAGCCGAGGATTTCTTTAAAGGCGCCGCTCAGAATACCGCAATTGCGTTGGCTTCGGAGATTCCCCAGCCACACATCGCTGCCGGATTGGAATATGCCGGTATCCTCCAGACGGCCATGGGGTTTGGTGAAAGGCTAGGGGATTTTGCCGGCTGCGCGGCACCTCTGCCTCTGAACATCGAATACGATTGGGACAGCGTGCTTTCACCTGGGTCCCTAAATAATGAGGAAACCCAAAGGCAAGTGATCGAGACGCTCAGGATCATGACGACATCTTACGATCCATCCGAATACCCTGTGCTTGCGAAAATGCCACGCTACTTGGAGATTCAATTTGGTTACCTTCAAGCAGCTTACGACTACTATGTCGCCTATTTTGGGAGTGAGGTCTGGCTGCGCCAAGGACTCGACCAGACTCCCGAAATCCAACGCTACATTCAGTACATTTTTCAGGAACTTGTAGATGACTTCGCCATCGGTGAGACCGAGAAGAATCTAATCCTGACAAGCCCGCTAAGGAGCCCCGACTTCAGCCTAACCGATCAAGATATCCTCGATCTCATCGACCTGCTGTTTCACCCAAGCCCATTTTGATGCAATTAAGACGTCCGCGGCTGAGATCATCGCCAGTCTTCAGGCCATTCTCGATGAAACTCCGTACGACGATCCTTACTTTTACTGGAATTTCTATCTAGCAGACTTGTGGCTCGAACTATTTCCCATTCCAAGAGACCCCGAAACCGGATTCTCAAAAGGCTCCTCCGGCGAAGGAGGTAGTGGCGGTAGCGGTGATGGCGGTGGAAACGCGGCTTACGTGAACTACAGCGTGCCCAAGCCGGGAGAGCATTTTTACAAACTTGTCGATATCAATGACGGTTTCATTCGAAGAGGGAAAACCAATACATTAGGGCAAGTGGACAATTTGATCCTGCCGCCGAATACGAGTCATTATATGACCTACTACAAACCGGATTCCAACGAGATCGCGGTCTCAATTTTCCGGACCCCTCAAAATGGCAGAACCAATAAAATTCCCGTAAGCACTTTCTTTGAACTCGCGGACTCGGAAACCGACACAGATAGCGACGGCATCCCCGATGTTGGTGAGGACGTGGCTGGTACCGATCCAGAAGACGGCGACAGTGATGGAGACGGCATACTGGACGGGGCTGAAATGAAACAAGGTGAGAATCCTCTCGACAATAGACCAACCAGTACAGGGATCATTGCCAGCGTACCTACGGAAGGCGGCGACCTCATAGAGCTTTCTGCCAGCGAAGATCTGATTATTGGGCTGTCTTCCAGCACAGGCGAGCTGCTAATCTATGACATTAGTTCACCTACCCAACCCGTACTAGCTAGTCGCACTTCCTACGGCTCAATGCTTTCAGATTTTGCTCATCAGGGCGAGATCGGCGCCTTGGCGACTGGCACTAGCCTGCTGCGAATTATTGACATACGCGATCCTTCGGCTCCCGCCGATTTTCGAACCACGAATTTTCCCCTTCAAAACGTCGTCAGTGTAGCGATGAGGGGAAACTTTATCTTCGCCGGACTCAGTAGTAATAATTCGATCCCTGGGGAAAGCCCCGGCAAAATAGCGGTCGTCGATGCGATTAGCGGCGCCGTCGTATCAGAGGTCTTTACCCCTTTTTCCTATCCCAATGAAATAGAAGTTACCGAAAATCATCTCTACGCGGTAGTCCCAGGTGGTCTTGCTACCTTTGAACGCATCGCCGGCGCCTTCCTTTCGCTAACCGATCAATATGCAGATGAGGATATCAGCAAACTAAACAACGCGAAACGGCTAGACGAACTGTTTCTCGCCGACGGCATTCTTTACTGCACGTTCTTACGCGGGTTTATGACGTTTGACCTTAGCAACCCCGCAGAGCCCTCTCTAATAGCGAAGAACGATTTGGATCAATTCGGGTGGAAGCAGATCCGTCTGAATGGGAGCGGGCTTATGATCGCCGCAGTATCGCCCAACTCGACCAACGACGGGCCCCATCACGTTGATATATACGATGTGGGCTCAAATGGAATCGGTACCACCTATCTCAGTACGATCGAAACATCATCCGACCTTACGCAGAGCCTCACAATCTTTAATGGTGTCGCCTATACGGGCGGAAACGACTATTCTGGAGGCAGCCGTCTCAATGTCATCAACTATTTGGCGCCCGACGGAAATGGCGTTCCACCTACCATAACTATAGAAAGCGAGTCAGGAACATCCGTCGTAGAAGGATCCTACACGACGGTATCCGCCTCGGTCAGCGATGATGTTCAAGTTCGAAACGTCGAGTTTTTCATCGATGGGCAACTCGCCTTTACTGATGGTAACTATCCCTTTTCCTACACCTTTGAGGTTCCCCTCCTCTCGGCGGGAGTCGCATCCATTGCTATAACGGCTCGTGCCTTTGATACGGGCGGAAATGAAACAGACTCCAACGAACTAAACCTCGGTATCACGATCGACAACAGCCCTCCCGTAATATTAGGGGCTATACCGCCAAACGATGCCGCATTAAGGTCGCTGCGCTCACTGGGGTTTATTCCTACTCAAAATATGAATCTCGACAGCTTGGGTCCGGATGTGTTCTTCATTACCCACGCGGGTAATGATGGACTGCTAGGAACTAACGACGACATTGTTCTTGAAGACGGCACCGTAGAGCTATCTACCACCAGCAAAGTCGTTTATTTGAAGTTCGAAGACGATCTTACCGCTGGAAGCTACGAAATCAACGTAACCACAGCCGCCACTAATCAGTTTGGCGTTCCTCTAGAAGAGGACTTCCAATCCGGCTTCATAATCTATGGACAAGGGGCATTCGACAGCGACGGGGACGGGCTGCCTGATGAACTTGAGCTGGAATTAGCCACCGAGGATCCCTTTACAGGCGAGCTGCTAGATTACGATCCCCTTAAAGTGGATACAGATGGAGACGGCATTCCTGACGGAGAAGAAGATTTCGACAATGATGGACTAACCAATATTGCTGAATTGTATATTCACCTTACCGACTTAAAAGAATCGGATACCGACATAGACGGTCTCGATGATCAGGAAGAGTTAACCCAATACGGAACGGATCCTAATAATCGCGATACCGACGACGACGGCGTTTCAGACGGCACAGAAATCACCGACAGCCTCGATCCTCTCAATCCGGATACCGATGGAGACCTACTCGACGATGGTACAGAAAAATATAGAGGTTTCGATCCAAGTGTAAAAGACACTACAGTTGAACACACGATTTCCGCACCCGTAATTATCTACTACAAAGCAGGTGACTCCGAAGCCGAAAACCTAGGCGCTGTCAGTAAGCCCGTAGCCCACGAAAATCAATGAGGACGCGATACCAATTCTCTCAATTGATCAGGAACTGGAACCCGCTGCTTCCAGCAGGAATGATCGCGTGCGTCTTTTTGTATTCGACTGCCTTCGCTCAAAACAATGACTTCGACAGCGGTTCCGACGGTTCAGATGGAGCCCTCACC
>JAUHWE010000263.1 GCA_030424825.1 Verrucomicrobiia bacterium | reverse complement strand
GGCGGCCATACCGATTTTGGAGACCCACGGCGGTATTGGGACTTCCGTTCACTGGGCCACGGGGACATCGCCTTTGAAGATATCATTGTCGCTTTGAACGATGTAAACTATCAAGGGCCTCTATCTGTGGAATGGGAAGACATCCGGATGGACCGCGTCCACGGGGGCTCTGAAGCCGCTGCTTTTGTAAAATCGGTCGACTTCCCACCAAGCTCCGTCGCTTTCGACTCCGCATTCGACAAAGAAAACCAATAGCGAGAACGCATTCAAAGATTCCTTTATGAGCACTAAAGTAGCCATCATCGGTGCGGGCGGAATGGCCCAGTACCACATTGCAGGTTTTCGCCAAGCGGGCGCCGAAATTGTCGCAATTGCAGATCTAAACGAGGAAGCCGCAAAAGCGACTGCCTCCCAATACGGAGTCGAGAAGACCTTCGGATCCATCGAAACTCTGTTTGAGACACTTACCGATCTTGACGCGGTTTCGATCATCGTTCCCAACAAATTCCATGCCCCACTCGCCATTCAAGCGCTAGAGGCCGGAAAGCATGTTTTTTGCGAAAAGCCGCCCGCTCTCAATGCCCCAGACGTTGAGAAGATGAAACGCGCAGCGGACGCCGCCGGGAAGCATCTCATGTTCAACTTCAACAACCGGGCGAGACCGGAGTCGTTCGCCATGATGAACTATGTGGCCGATGGCACTGTGGGCAAAATCAACTCGGCTCAGGCAAAGTGGATACGTCGTACGGGTATTCCTGGTTTTGGCGGCTGGTTCACCAATAAGAGCCTTTCGGGCGGCGGCCCACTGATTGACCTATTGCACATGGTTGACCTCTCGATGCATTTGATGGGTTACCCAGAACCTGAATACGTAGTTGGAAAAACGTTTTCTGACTTCATTACAGACAAGAACTTCAAAGGCCCCTGGGGGATTCCAGACAACGCGGAAGGTGTCAATGACGTCGAAGCTGCAGCCCACGGATTCGTAACCTTTAAAAGCGGCCAGGTTCTCAGTCTCCAGGTTTCCTGGGCGGAGCTGGTCAAGCGCGAGGAGGTCTCCGTCGTTTTCCAAGGCGTTGGAGCGGGTGGAAAGATAGAGCGACTCTTCGGTTCCGATGGGCTTGACGAGACGTGCATCGACAGTTGCGAACTCTACGTCCAGGAAAATGGCAATTCCGTGAATCGGGAAATCATCGTAGAACCTTGCGAAGACATGGGGCGTTCCCGTTCCGCATCGAATTTCATACTAACCATTGAAGGCAAGGAAAAGCCGCTGAACACACCGGACCAGGCGGTTTCTCTTATGAAAATCATTGATGCCATCTACGAGTCAGCGAACTCAGGCAAACCCGTTGCTTGCTAACCTAAAATAACTCCACAAGTCATGAATCGTAAATTGAAAATGGGAATGGTTGGAGGGGGCCGCGGCGCTTTTATCGGCGCGGTTCACCGCATGGCCGCCAATCTCGATGGGAAAATCGAACTCGTCGCCGGGGCCTTTTCTTCCGATCCGAAAAAGTCCAAACTTTCTGGCAAAGACTTTTTCTTAGATCCTTCCAGGGTATATGGCTCCTACCAGGAAATGGCCGAAAAAGAGGCCGCGCTTCCCGTGGGTGAACGTATTGATTTTGTCAGTATCGTTGTTCAGAACCACCTCCACTATGCCGTAGCAAAGCACTTTCTGGAAGCGGGCTTCAACGTCATTTGTGACAAGCCGCTCGCGTTCGACTTGAAAGAGGCCCGCGACCTGCGACGCATCGTCAAGAAATCCGGGAAAGTGTTTGCCCTCACGCACAACTACACGGGCTACCCCATGGTAAAGGAGGCTCGAGATTTCGCAAGAAAAGGGAAACTTGGCCGTATTCTAAAAATCGTTACCGAGTACCCGCAAGGCTACGCCGTAGGTGATATTGAAAACAAAGGGGGTGGAAAAATCGCTTCCTGGAGGACAGATCCAAAAATCGCCGGCATTTCAAACTGCATTGGGGACATTGGTACGCATGCGGACAATCTAGGCGCCTATATAACGGGGCTGGAGATTGACGAGATGTGTGCCGAGCTCACAGCCTTTATCCCAGGCCGTAAACTCGATGACGACGGCAATATCTTGATTCGCTACAAAGGCGGAGCAAAAGGTGTCCTCTACGCGTCACAGATCTCAAACGGTGATGAAAACAACCTGAACATCCGCATCTACGGTACAAAGGCCTCTCTTGAGTGGCACCAAGAGGATCCCAATGAGTTGATCATCAAATACCACGACAAGCCGCGGCAGATTCTACGCCGAGGCAATGGCTATGTTTGCAAAGCCGCCGCAGACAATTCACGGACTCCATTCGGACATCCTGAGGCGTTCATCGAAGCGTTTGCGAATGTTTATATGGCAGCCGCTAAGTCTATTGCAGCAGAGGTGTCCGGAAAGAAGCTTCCCAAAGATCCAGACTTCCCGACCGTTGAGGACGGCATTCGCGGAATGGCGTTTATCGCAACCGCCGTGAAGAGCTCCAAAAGCAAATCCAAGTGGACTAAGATGCTGAAATAGAGATTTCCTTAGCTCTTTTGAAAAAGGCCAATCTCGAGGGATTGGCCTTTTTGTTTTGGATCCAAAATTCAACTTCTATCGTCCACAAATTCGCGGACGACCTCTAGAAACGCTCGAGCGGCAGACGACAAATAGCGGCGTTCGTGAGTGAGAGCGAAAAGCAAACGCGACATTTTCAACGATTTCATCGACCTGAATACAACATCGTAAGTCGAAACCGTTTCTCGCGCCATCTCTGGCAAAATCGCTAATCCAACTCCGCTGTGCACAAGAGCGACTGCCGTACTCACTTGAGAACAATAGGCGGCAGTTTTTGGCTCGAAATCGTTTCGCTCGAAAAACTCCAGCACCTTTTCACCCAAAGCAGAGGATTCCCCCAGAACAATCAGAGGCTCGTCTTTGAAGTCTCCAATCGAGATCTCCTCCTTGCTTGCCAAGGGATGTCCCCGAGGAACAACCAAGTTGAGACCCTCTTGCAAAATTGGTTCCGCATCGACCTGTGAGACATCACCGGAATAAGACGATATTACCACTTCGAGACTTCCACTGACCAAGTTTTCCAGAAGAGCTCGCCTCAAATTCTCATCGATTCGAATCTGCAATTCTGGGAATCGCTCCCGGCAAGTCTTGAGAACAGGAGGCAACAAGAAAGGGGCAACCGTGGGCGTCACACCAATTCGGAGGCTGCCACTGACATCGCTTCCGCTTTCCCGGATCTCTTTGATCGCATTATCCGCCTCCATCAAAATCGAGCGAGCACGCCGTTCGAAGCGTTTTCCGACTGGAGTGAGCTCCACCCGCCTTCCCAGTCGATTGAAGAGTCGGTTTCCCAGCTCGTCCTCAAGCTTGATGATTTGAGCGCTCAATGAAGGTTGGGATACATAGCACTTTGCCGCCGCTCGGGTGAAGTTTCTCTCCTCCGAGATCGCAACGAAATACCTTAGTTGATGCATTTCCATAGTTTCTAGCTATGGATAACATAAGTTATAAGTATTTCAAGTTATAATGAAACTGTGCGATACTCTCGACGTCAGCCAACTCTGACAGAAAAAATGAACACACAAACCAAGAATAACATAATCGCTTCAACAATCCTGGCACTGCTGCCGTTTGGGCTATTCGGGCTTCAAATGCCCGCAGGGGAGCTCATAGCGGGAGTTGCAGTCACTGCAGCGCTCGTTGGTCTCGCAGTCCTGGATCTCAAAAAGGGAGCTTACACGAGCTTCAGGCGTGGACCACGTTCACGGGCCTAATTGAGAGTTCTACCGATCCGAGGCGAAAGCGGGGGTCGTAGAATAATGAATCGGTTATTCTGAACCAGAAAACAAACCGGCGGTCGTTCCGAAAGGGGCGGCCGTCGCGAAACCGACTCCAACAGGGAGGGAGTCACATTTCGTAAACGAAGCCATCTACTTGAACAGGTGGCTTTTTCGTTTCGGAACACTGGCAATGGATCGAGTAGCCAGCACGCTCCAACTATTGAATAAGGTTCGCGTTCCTGAGGGCTTTTGTGAATGCTGATCGATAGAATAAAAAGTTCAGCAATGCCATGAGTGGCACTGCCACAATCCCACCAAAAGAAACCTGCAGAATCACCAAAGCCAGGAGAATGATCCGCAGCAGCCACTTTGTAAGAAAACTCTGTCCAAAGGTGAGGTAACGACGAAATGGCGCGACCAGTCTCAACCGATAATAAATAACGCCCGCAATCAGTCCAAGAACTGGGACAATGCCAAGAAGCGCACTGATCAGAAGCACTTTGGGCAGCTTTTCGGAGACGGATTTAATGTATGCCTGCGTGAGAGCCGCATCCGAAAAAGCGGTCGTTCCATCCATCTCGCACTTTAGCTCCACTCCTTTCCCTTCGAATCGCTCTCCCGACAATGGGGACCGCTTCAATCGCATTAGTCGAAGTTTTTGCGCTTCGATTGAAGGTTCCTTCTCCGGTTTAATCCCTCCCAAAAAGCCGATGATGTTTGGGTTCTCGAAAATCGCTCCACAATGATGGCACCCCGTCGCGAACGAATGGATCTTCTCGCCACACTTTCCACAAGGCACTTTGGCATCTTCCAATTTGCTCTCGTGATACTTTCGAAGGAGATGCAGCGCCCCGAAAAACGCGAGAATGACAAGAAATGCCGCTAGCGGCGCATAGAAGAGATAGCGAATGCCAAAGACGACGATGAAGTCTTCCACCCAACTTACGAAACCACGAATCTTAACGGTGTCATCCGGATCCGCTTCTGTCAAAACTCCGAAAACATCCCCTCTCACAGTGGCCCCCACAAACGTTGCCCCCGCTGAGAGGAAAGCTGGTAGAACTTCCAGAATTCCAGCCTGCTGAAGCACGCTTCCTGCGAAATCCGCATCTGCCGTGTTCATAACGCCGAGAGTCGTCAAACCAGACAACCCGGTTTTCGCATAGACAGCAAAATCATCCATCAGCTCTCGTGCCTCGGGTGACTTGTCCGCCACAAACTCCAAAACAGACAGCACTCCCAAAGCGGTTATCATTCCTCCACTCGTAAACCAGGTGGGGTGATTGCTCGCTTTCTGAGCCATTTCCGCAAGGAACTCTATATTGTTTAGAAAGGGCCATGAGTGGCCGTACTTCATGAAAAGGGCTGTCACGAACGCGGGCAGAAAAATGCGAGACGAAAACAAACCGGACAGGCCGAGCGAATATAGGAGGGAATTAAGGTTCATAAAAACTATGCGAGTCCGATTTAAGGTTTAAATTCTCTGAGAAAAGAGCGAGCCCATGGAATTGATCTTTTAAGTTTTGGTCACCGTAAGCAATCTCTTGCACTGAGAAAAGAACATCGAACTCATTTTTTTCACTCAATCTTAATCATCACTCAACCATGTGCGGAATCGTTGGCTACATCGGAAAACGGGAAGCATCTCCCATACTACTTGAAGGCTTGAAACGCCTAGAATACCGGGGTTACGACTCCGCCGGCGTCGCTGTTTTGGCCGACAAGGTCCTAAAGCTGAAAAAGCACAAGGGTCGTGTTACAGAGCTCGCCCGAACGGTTTCGGGCAACGCGCTCTCTGGCAATCTCGGAATTTGCCACACCCGTTGGGCGACCCACGGGGCAGTAACCGAAGAAAACGCCCACCCTCACGTGAGCCATGATGGGAAAATAGCCATGGTGCACAACGGAGTCATCGAAAACTACCTTTCGATCAAAAAGTTCCTCGAGGGCGAGGGGTATAGCTTCTACTCGGAAACCGATTCAGAAGTATTCTGCAATCTGATAGCCTACCACTACGCGAAAGAAAACAGCAAGTCGCCGACCCGTTTTTTGGATAGTGTCCGCCGCACATTAAAACACATCGAGGGAACCTACGGAATCGCGGTTATCTGCACAGAAGTTCCTGATGAACTGGTTGGAGCGAGAAAAGGCTCACCCCTCATTGTCGGAATCGGGCCCGAGGAGTATCTTCTTGCGAGCGACGTTTCGGCAATCATCAGCCGAACCTCCAATGTGGTTTACCTGAACGATGGCGAAATCGTAAGCCTCAAGAATGGAGAGCTCAATCTGCTTACAAACGACGAAGAAGTTCTCACTCCCGAAGTAAAGACGATCGACTGGGATATCGCGGAAAGCGAACTCGGCGACTATGAGCACTACATGCTCAAGGAAATCTTTGAGCAGCCAAAAGCCCTTGAGAATGCCATGCGTGGACGGTTTTCTGACGACATGAGCACGGCCAAATTTGGCGGACTCAATGTAACGGCACAAGAACTACGCCAAGTTGATCGCATCTTGCTGTGCGCCTGTGGGACCGCTTGGCACGCCTGTCTTGTAGGGGAGTACCTAATCGAGCGCTTTGCTCGGATACCGGTAGAAGTCGAATACGCTTCAGAATTCCGCTATAGAAACGCACCCCTGGACAAGAATACACTCGTCCTGGTCATCAGCCAGTCAGGTGAGACGATCGACACCCTCGCTGCTCTTCTGACCGGCTCGGTAGCGGGCGTACACACCGTGGAGGATGCAGGCCGTCTTCCAGGCGTTGAACGCACGGTAGAACGCCAGGTCGGACAGGTCGGCGCCGGTGGCCTCGGCGTACCGGGCGATGAGGTCGTCACGGCTCGGGAAGCCGGGCAGTGCCGTTGCCGGATCCGCCCCGTAGACACCCGCATCGCCGGGCTCGACCCAGGCATTGATGGAATAGGCGAAGTCGGCCAGCGG
>JAUHWE010000262.1 GCA_030424825.1 Verrucomicrobiia bacterium | reverse complement strand
CTATCGCCGCAGGCTCCGCTCGCGGAATCCGGACTCACGCCTTCGCCATCGAAACGCGTGCTCGCGAGACTTTTTCCGCAATGTTCACTCGCGACCACTTCCACGTCATCCCTAAGCCCGAAGCACTTACGAAAAGTCTCTGTGCCCTGTTTCAGAAACTAAAATCGAGGTGACTCATATCATCTACGAATAGGAATGAGTAAGGAGGTGCTAGCCTGGGATTAGCCCTGTCCGTGATAGTCGTGGAATACTCGCTTTGGAAAAAGTCCATTAGCTATTATGCTTTCCGGGATCAATGACCAGGATGATTGCTGTGCTCGTTGCAAAGAACGACCTAGTTGTATACTGCTCGGGCCCAGAGAGAAGAGGGTGCTTGTACAATGTAACTTTGTTTCTACTGCAATTTCAATAAACGGGGGGACTCGGTCATTGCTCTCAAAATGCTTGTTGGGGAAGGCTGGTATTCGCTCAGATTACTCAAGGAAGCTTTTGAGCATCCAAACCGTTTTTTCGTGTACCTGTATCCGTGCAATCATCAGGTCTTCAGTTTCCGAGTCACCGATCTCGCCGGCTCGATCTCTTGCTGCTTTTAGGTCAGCCAGTAACTTTTGGTTGGCATTCGATAAATGCTCCACCATTTCTATCGCAGAGGAATCCTCGGGCAATTCTTTGATCCCGGCCATATCAGCGAGTTTCGATAATCCTCCAGGGGCCAACCCGCCCTTGGCTCGGATTCGTTCGGCAAGCTCGTCGACTGCGAGGAATAGTTCATTGTATTGGCTTTCAAACGCCGCGTGCAGGGAGAAGAAAGATGGTCCGCGAACATTCCAATGGCAGAGATGCGTTTGGGCAATCAATGCATAGGTGTCGGCAACAACTAGGCGTAAATCATCAACTATGGATTGGCTCATTTAATTGTGTCAGTTTTATCTACTTATTTTTTTCGAATTTGTACTTAGGGATCTGATTATTGTTCTAATAGAGCAAATCGGTTCTGTCAATTGGTTACTGCCAATTGGGAGCCCAGCTTTTCAAGCCCGTGATTGGCGTTCCCCAAAAAGCGTGAAAGATGATGGCTTATTCTGCCACGATTCGTGGAGTCTTCAGCAAGCTATCATGTCAGAGCGTCTGAACAAGCGCTCTTTGGAAATCCTTCTAAGCGAAAGTTTCCTGTCGGGAGAATGGGAATGTGGATCCAGAGTCCATCAATTGTCTTTCTGGCCGACGGGCAGCTTGCTCAGTTTTTGGCGAAGCGCGTCAATGGCGGCTTTGGGGCCCGCCAGCAACAATACGTCTCCACTTTGAATGCGTTGGTCGAAATCCGGAAATATATGCTGTTGGCCGTTGCTGAGGATGGCGGCAACTTGCACGCCATATTGACTGGGCCATTGGAGTTCCTTCAAGGAAGCGCCGATGCACGATGCGTCGTTCTGCACGATGACTTGATCGAGTACGGAAACCGCAAGGTTGGCTTGTTCCTGTATTTGGGAATCAGTGACCGAAAAGTGATCTCTGGCTTTTTCAAGAGATTCCTTTTTTCCGACGAGATAAAGCAGGTCCCTAGGAAACAGTTGGGTGGATGGGCTTAAAGAAGCGAGCTGAAAGCCTTGCCGCTCAACGCCGATGATGGAGGCTTCTGTATGCGATCTCAATTGGGTTTCCGCGATAGATTTCCCTGAGTAGATCGTGTCGTCAGGCAGTCGATACTCAACAAGCGAGAGATTCCATTTGGCGGAAGATTCCTTCAACTGCTTTCCGAATTTCCCGTCTTCCGGCGACCCCGTTATCGATTCAGCCATGGCGATTTCCATGTGGCTGTACAAGCGTATCAGGAAACGCCAACCAACGATTGCGCCGACTATAGCTGCCAGGCCAATGCCCATCAATGGGTAGCCGTCCATCCACGAGTACGGAAGGAAATTGAATAGCCACAATCCTGTGAGGGTAAGTCCCAAGAGACGCAGCATGCCGACAAACGCGATTCGATAGGATTTGGTCTGCTTTTGGGCTCCAAAAAAGTATTCCGCTACGATCACGGCAAGGCTGTTGCCGTTACGAAGCAAGGCCACGACTGGCAGAAGGCAAAGGAGAACGACAGCGACCCAATAGAGAGAAGCGAATCGCTCATAGGCTGGATACGATTGCGAAATCCAATCGGTCGTCGCCTGATAGCCGGGACGAGCGAACACGAGCACCGCTGTGGCGAAGAGAAATTCTCGCGCGATCTGCCAGATTCTCGGAGCGAGAATACGAGCCATCGGGTTGCTCCTGCGTCGCCGGTCGATGCGGTTTAGCATTTGCCGGTAGATATGTAGCGGTTTGCCGACGACTTTGATTCGCGAAGGGGAGAAGACCTTCGCGACACGGTTGGACTGTTTGATGAGCAAGGGCGAGAAGAGGGAGGTCGCGAAGGAAATTCCCACTGCCGCTATCTGAAAGTCCGGACTCAACAAGCCCGTGGAAATGCCAAGGCTCGCAATCACAAATGAAAATTCTCCGATCGGTGTGACGCACAGTCCGGCTCGTAGCGCGTTTTCCTCGCTTTCTCCCACGAGCAAAAAGCTAATGGTCGAGGCGACAACGCGGACTGTGAAGGCCAGACCCACCCCTAATAGAATGAGCGAGATCGCCTCGGGAAACCTCATGATGTCAATCGACATGCCGATCGCCGTGAAGAAGACCGTCACGAAGATGTCTTTGAGAGCGGTGAAGTTCTTGGTGATGGACTGCGCGTTCGCCGATTCCGCGACAATTACTCCGCAAAGGAAAGCTCCTAAAGCGAGCGAGAAACCGCTTAGAACGGTAAGGACGGCCATAGAGAAGAGGAGGCCACCTATGAGAAGACTTTCCGGTTCGGTCTCACCGCGGCTTCCAAGGCGCTTCAGCCATTTGGGTATCAGGAAAACCCCCGGCACCATGACCAGTGTCACGAATCCCGCCAACAGGCCGAGCGTCTTGAGAAGGGGACCCAGTGCCGATCCGGAAGCCGCGGCACTCTCGGCCGCGCTGTAGGAGCCTAGCCAGGCAAGCATTACGATGGCGACCATGTCCTCCAGCAATGTCATGCCCAAAGCCAACTGACCAAATCGGCTATGGTTGAGTTTGTATTCTTCCAGTACGCGACTGATGATGGCCGAACTGCTTACTACCAGCATTCCAGATATAAATAGCGATTCGGCTTCGGAGTAACCAAGTGTCGTCGTAACGATGCGGGTCAAAGTGAGCGTTATGATCGCAGTCAAGGCCGTCGCTATAATCACGCCCGCGCCCAGTTCTTTCAGCTTGCGGATGCGAAATTGCAGCCCGATGAAGAACATCAAACACACCAGTCCCAGCTGCGAGAGCGTATGAATGCGATCCGGATTGGTGACGTAGACGAACGTAATCTGCGGAGTGCCGATAATGATCCCGGCAACAAGGTAGCCCACGACGCTCGAAATCTTTAGCTTGCGGCAAGCCCAACCGGCCACTGATGCCGCAATCAGAATGACTGCGAGGTCCTGGATTAGTTGGATGGAGAGGGTCATTGTTTCAATGGTATTAAAGGCAGTCGGGACTCGACCTTAAAGGGACGAGCCAAGTTAATGGATTCGAAAGGTGGTACCAGTTACTATATTGGAAAGACAGGAAAAGAGTTGGTTTGTTAGGCAATGCTAGAAACCGTTCGCGAGTTGGAAAATCACGCACCCAAACATGACATTGCGATGCGCATGCCTAACATGATCTGAATGGGAAGATCCAGGGTGCAAGCACGATTTAAAGTAGATTGTGAAACCTGAATCTTTACAACATCCAAGCCGCGATCTTAAAGTAGTCGTCGCGGAGTGCCCAAAGAAAAATGCAGCATACTCAACCTAAAAAATGGCGGATCCTTGCCCTTGCCCTATTTCTAACGGGAATTTTTCTCGCCGGCGCGTATTGGTATCGAGCCTCTCCGTTTCGGGAGAATGATGAACTATTGCACGTATCGTTTGGCGGATCGAAAGCGTTCTTCCAGGATTTCGATTCGTACTACACCGAGGTATATGAACGGGATTCTCCGATTAGTGTTAAGAGTGATCACGCCGGATCCGTACGCCAGGGAATCGGGATCGCATCGGGGCTGGTGGCGGATGTCGTGAGTTTTGCGACTCCACTAACGAATGACGCGATTGCCCAAAAAACGGGTTACATCCGGCGCGACTGGCGGAAGCGCTTTCCACATGAGAGCTCACCCTTCTTTTCAACCATTGTCTTTCTGGTTTCAGCGGGAAATGCGAAAGCGATCCAAGATTGGGAGGACTTGATCCGAAAAGATGTTCGGGTCATGACGACTGACCCGGATGCTTCTGGTTCAGGACGGTATGCCTACTTGGCCACTTTGCTCGCAGAGAAGATTTCCGAAAATTGTGAAGATTTAAGCCCCTCGTTCAGCCAGCAGGTATTCCTTAAAAGCCAAATAGTCTCGTTGGGCTCGAATCAGGTTTCTGAGGTTTTTCTTAAAAATCGAGAATCGGATGTATTGCTTACTTGGGAGATGGAAGCGATCCGATTCCAAAGGGAGCATCCTTCCGAATTGGAGATCGTTTACCCTCCCTTCAGCATCCTGGCGGAACCTGTGGTGGCTATTGTCGATACCCATGTAGAAAGGCGAAATACAAGAACTGCTGCGGAATCGTATATTAGCTCTCTATATTCCGAAGAGGGGCAGAGGATGGCCGCCTCAAATGGGATTCGGCCGCGGTTGGAGATTCGTTCGTCGTTTCCTGCCATCCGCTTGTATTCAATAAATGAGGCGTTTGGAGGATGAGGCAAGATCGATGAAATTCACTCTGCGGAGAATGGAAGTTGGAGTTTTATTCGCCGAATGAGGGCTGCCCTTGGCAAATAGTCACCTCAATTGAAAGTCATTTACCCTCTCAGGCAGTCCTGTTTGTGAAATCCGGATCGGCAGCCACAGGCAGCGCTAAGAGCGCACTTTGAAGTATTACAACTTCCGTGGATTCGCAATTGTGGTGATTTTCCCTAGGATTTGGACGCAAGTTCGGTTTGTGCAATGCCGTCTGCAAACGCTCTTACGTCCGCTCCAGTAGGGGCTTGGTGGGCACGGAGCCCAAATTCCGGAAGGATTGCAAACACGTGGTCGAATATATCGGATTGAATGCCTTCGTACTCAGCCCATTTGGTTGTGTTTGTGAAGGCGTAAATTTGAATTGGAAGGCCGGTGCTGGTCGGATCGAGTTGTCGCACCATAAGCGTCATATCTTGTTTGATGCGTGGATGATTGCTGAGATACGAAGCAAGATAGCCTCGGAGTGTTCCAATGTTTGTTAATCTGCGACCATTGATCAATGAAGACATGTCTGCTTTCGAATCCTGATTAGAACGATCAATGGCTGCGAGTTTTTCAGTAAGATACTTACCCAACAAGTCGGCTTTCTTTAGGCGATTGAGATCCGCTTCCGTCAAAAATCTAATATCGTTCGTATTGACAAGTATGCTACGTTTGATGCGGCGACCGCCAGCCTCTGACATCCCGCGCCAGTTCTTGAAGGAATCGGATATCAGGGCATAGGTGGGAATCGTGGTAATTGTTTTGTCCCAGTTCTGTACCTTGACGGTCGTAAGGGCTATCTCAATCACATCTCCATCGGCTCCGTATTTCGGCATTTCCAGCCAGTCACCGACAGAGAGCATGTTATTCGCTGAGAGCTGTATGCCGGCCACAAGCCCCAGGATTGGGTCTTTGAAAATTAGCATCAGCACAGCTGAGAGCGCTCCGAGTCCACTCAGCAGTATAAGCGGCGACTCTCCCATCAAAACGGAAACCGCCACTATGACAATCAATACGCTGGCGATTAGTTTGATCGTTTGGATAACTCCGTGAAAGGGGAATTGAATCAGGTTGGCGCGTTGTCGCATCAAATTCTGGAAGGCGTCCAGCAATGAAAACAACGTCAGCAGGCCGAATATCAAAAGCCACAGATCCACAACGGTCTCGATGGTCTTGCGTAGAAACGATGTGTCGTCTAGCCAGAGACCTGCTTGAATCTGGACGACAGCGCCTTGAAGCATAAACGCGATACGGGTGAAAAGGCCCTGAGCGTAGAGTGCCTGCCACCAGTGTCGCGGGTCTTTGGAGTGGGAACGGCCAATGCGCTTGAGGACGTATCCATGAAGGACGAAATGCAAAACGAACGCGAAGGTGGCAAACCAGAGCGCAACGAGACCGCTATAGGCAGTTTCGACGTTGTCCGGAGCATAAGTCTGAAGCCATGTTAGTAAAAATTCCCTGATCTTGATTCTTAAAGCATCCATTTTGTTATCGTTTCACTACTTCCATCGATAAACGGAATCTACTACAACCCCGGAAAGTACATTAGTTTGGGGAACGACGGGGTCGCCGCTCGTTTTCCCTTGCTGTGCAGTCAATCGTTGTATCCGTTGCCCTCTATCGTCCGGCGTCCTCATATTTGGCATCATGTCTCTCTTATCAGCGGACTCCTGCTGATCGGCTTGAACCTGCGTCCCGCGATCACTAGTTTGTCCTCGTTGGCCGAACGTATGCATGCGGATGGACTCACCTTGCAGGTGATCGGGATGCAGACTACTGTGCCGTTAGTGCTGTTTGGTTTTGCCGGTCTATTCGTAGGGGCGATCGGCAATCGAATCGGCTTCGCTCGGGCGCTAGGACTGGGGCTCTTGATTTTGTCGGCAGGTTGTTTCCTGCGTTCGTTGGAGGTCAGCGGTTCGAATTTTGAACGAATTATTGGT
>JAUHWE010000261.1 GCA_030424825.1 Verrucomicrobiia bacterium | reverse complement strand
GACAAAAAGTCCCTGGCTTTGCAGCCTAGCAACCTCTTCCGAAGACATCCCCGGCTGCCAGGAAGTGGTTTCCTGCGTGTTCAGGGTGGGATCGATTTCCTGGATGTCACGGGCCTTGCCCCCGAAACGCACTTGATCGAGCATTCCTTCAGCCTTGACCAGATCATAGACTTGGCGGGTGATTCCGGTAGACTTGATATCAAGGTTGAGCTTGAGACCTAGGTCGCGCGACACCCGCAGCGCTTCAACAAAACGCGGGTGCCGGAGACCGGCAAAGCGAGGATTCATCCAAGTACCGGCGTCATATAGAGCGAACTCTGCCGCCAGCATCTGTTCGACATCGCCGGAACCAGTGGATACGCGGTCAATCGGCCCGTCGTGAAGCAGTACCAATTCCCCATCTAAGGTACGACGGATATCAATCTCGACGATGTCCGCGCCGAGGAGGGCCGATTCTTCGAGGGATTCGAGCGTATTTTCCGGAACATCCCGGTTTGCAGTGCGGTGACAGATGATCATCTGCCGGTCGCGTTCGTAGAATTCGGCTACGACAGGTACAGTTACCAGAATTTGGAATACGAAAAGGAAGAGGAAAATGGAGAGGTATTTCATGGAAAAGGGACCAGACGGATTGGGAAGCCGGTGAATCCTCTAATGAAAGAAGAACAGGTTCGCTAGGCAATTAGCATTTTTATCATCTTATAAATTTGGCTAATCAACCCGTACGAATTGCGGCTGACACATCTGTACTAATTCGTTCACGTGGGAACCATCATCAGATCGACGCCTCAAACGAAAATTCAATCGTCGGATGACCAATCAGTTTTGAACTGCTGACTCAAAAATAATATTATTAAAATTTTGGCACGAGGCGCTTCCACGTCAGTTTTGTTTCGAGCGAGTGCATACGATGCCTGAGTTTTTAAAGGGAACGGCTCGGAAGTTTAAAGAAGAATTCGCTTTTTACGTAATGGACTTGGAGAAAGGCTTGGGACCACCCCATTAATCGTTTAGATTCAATAATTAGAAATGAATACAGAAGAAACGTTTGTCCGTCGTTCGGAACCCGCTCCATGGCACCAATGGGGCGAGGACTTGGAAGCGCAGTCGGTCCAGCAGATGGTGAATGCCTGCGAACTGCCGATCGCCGTTCGCGGCGCGCTGATGCCGGATGCTCACTTGGGCTATGGGCTGCCAATTGGCGGGGTCCTAGCGACGCGCGATGCCGTGATCCCTTATGCGGTTGGTGTGGATATTGCCTGTCGCATGAAGTTGAGTGTCTACGACATTCCCGTTAAGCGTTTGCAGCGTGACAGCGGCAAGGGCGTATTTGCAGAGGCTCTACAAGAAGAAACTAAATTTGGGGTGGGATCGTTTTTCCGCGATAAGCGCGAGCACGCTGTTTTAGATGAGGACTGGTCCGTGTCGCCAATCACGATCGCTAATCGAGACAAAGCCTGGAAACAGCTAGGCACCAGCGGCAGCGGCAATCACTTCGTCGAATTTGGGGAGATTGAAATTCCGGATACGTCACTGGATCTCGAACCAGGCACCTACGCCGCTTTGATGAGCCATAGCGGAAGTCGCGGCACGGGAGCAAGCGTGGCCGCGCATTACAGCAAGCTCGCACGCGAGGCTCATTCCGAACTGCCTCAGGAATTGAAGCATTTGGCGTGGCTGGATCTGAGCTCGGAAGCGGGGCAGGAATACTGGGCGGCAATGAACTTGATGGGCGCGTATGCCGCGGCCAATCATGCCTGTATCCACAAGGCGATTGCAGAGCGACTAGGCCTGGAGGTGATTCTCGACATCGAGAATCACCACAACTTTGCGTGGAAAGAAACCCTCGATGAGCAAGATGTAATTGTTCATAGAAAAGGAGCCACCCCGGCCGGAAAAAGCGTCCTAGGAGTCATACCCGGTTCTATGGCCAGTCCCGCTTATGTCGTTCGAGGCAAGGGCAACAACGATTCACTCCAATCCGCTGCCCATGGAGCTGGGCGCGTGATGTCCCGTAAGAAGGCATCGAGCAAACTCCATTGGAAAGACGCTCAGCAGTTGCTGAAACAACGCGGCGTTCATCTGATATCTGCAGGGATCGACGAGGTGCCTGCGGTCTATAAGGACATCGATGTCGTCATGTCACAGCAGCAGGATCTAGTCGAACCCGTGGCCCGCTTCTTTCCTCGCATCGTCAAAATGGCTCCGGCAGGAGAACGCCCAGAAGATTGATCAACAAGCAGCTTCAGATCTCTCCTCTCATTGACTGCCCTCGTAGTCCTGGTGTTACATATCATTAGGACAAGATCACTCGTGGCTTTCGCCATTCTCGCGACCGGCATGGGTAAGCTACTGCTAGTGGTCTTTCAATTTACGGATCTCAATGAAGCCCACCTATTCCGGAAGAGCGCGGTGGTGATTGTTGCCATACTGTTTCTCACGATAACGAACCTCATTCTGGAGAGTTCTTCGAGAAGCAAAAAGAGACGAAATCCCCTCTTTGAACTATGTGTACCGATTGTAATTCATCATTGGCAGTTGCCAGCGTGGTACCATAAGGACTACTGTACGAACGATCGATCCCTGCCACCCCCTCCATAGCCATGAAAGCGACCTCGTTCTTCTCATTAACACTACTACTAACATCGACACTCTCGGCCGCTGAACGCATGAATGCGCTGCTCATCACTGCGGACGACTTAGGCATCCAGCTTTCCTGCTACGGAGATCCGGTCGCTCATACACCGAGGATAGACGAGCTCGCCGCTCGATCGACACTCTTTAAGACCGCCTATGTCAGCCAGGCTTCGTGCAGTCCCTCGCGCTCGACGATGTTCACCGGACTGTATCCACATGGCAATGGCCACTACGGCCTCGCCAATGCGAATGTCGGATTTCAGGTACACGAAGCACTTTTCGAGAATCTTCTGCCGAATATGCTAAAGCGATCGGGGTACCGTACCGGTATAATCGGCAAACTGCACGTCAATCCCGAGGACCGCTTCCAGTTCGACCTCAACACCAAAGAGGGATTTGGCCAAAGGGATGTTCGTAAGCAACTGCAGTTCGCCCGCGAATTCATGGAAGCTGCAGGGGACGAACCGTGGTTCTTAATGTTTAATCTATTCGATCCCCACGTCCAACGCGATCGTCTCCCCGACGGCAGCCGCAGTGCCCAGTACCTGCCCGACCAAGTTCAAGGCCTGCCTGGAACACTGCTGTCCGCGGAAGACGTTCCAGCGTGGCCCTGGCAAGGCATCGATTCACTCGAGCAACGAACCAAAATCGCCGGCTATTACAACTGCGTTCATCGAATCGACGCGGCCATCGGAAAGCTGATGGATATTCTCGAAGAGTCGGGCAACCGCGAGAACACGCTGATCATTTTCCTTGGCGACCACGGACCGCCCTTCACTCGAGGCAAAACCAGTTGCTACGAAGCCGGATTGCGCGTGCCCTTCATTGTTAATTGGCCAGGCCTATCCGAGCCAGGCATTTCCGATCGACTCGTTGGCAGTATCGACATTTATCCTACAATCCTGGATGCCGCCGGTATCGATATTCCCACTGGCCTGCACGGGCGTTCTTTGAAAACCGCGTTGCAAGGCACGGCTTATGACAACTGGCGCGACACACTCGTCGCCGAGTTCCATTTTCACGGAGCCAGCCCCTTTTTCCCGCGCCGCGCCATCACAGACGGTCGCTACAAGCTCATTCACAACCTCCTCGCAGGCCACGCAACACCGAGCAACGCCGTCGATGGCGACCAGGCATGGCACCTCGCTCAAGAACTGCCCCGCACTCACCCAGCCCGAGTCGCCCTGCAACGACTAGCGGATCCCCCGGAGTGGGAACTCTACGATCTGAACAAGGACCCGATCGAGTTTGCCAATCTTGCGGAAGACCAATCGTATTCCAACGTTCTTGAGCGTCTCAAAGACAGCCTCGTCGCCTGGCAAGAACAGACCAACGACCCCTTTCGTGATCCCGCATTTCGCAAACGCGTGCAAGCAAAGTACAAAGCGAACTAGATAGAATCGGATATCCGCGTTTTTTGGATGACTCCAAGATCTGCTCGGACCAGGCTTGGTCTTGTTGCGCGTCGAATTCCGGGGAAAATCAATGCATTGTCCAATTAGGCTGTCGATTTCGATGACAATGATGGTAAAGTTATCGATAAGTACCCCCAATGTCTCTGTTCCCCATGATCGATAGCAAGCTGCTTGGCGTTTCACGATTGCCTCCAATACTAGGAGTTGTGCTGACCGTGGCATTCCTTTTGCCTAGTCTAGCAAGAGGGGAATACCATGGAAGCGATGCCGCGCATGCGACGCTTATGGCCGAAGCGGCAGTTGTGTTCGAGGAGGACGTTAGGCCCTTCATGAAGAAGTTTTGCATCGAATGCCATGGACCACGAGGCGAAGCAGGGCTCAATTTGGATGCAACTCTCAAAACCATCGGTGAGTCTTCCTCTAGCCAGCAGTTGAAACTAGCGGTGGCGAGGGTGAAAGCCCATGACATGCCGCCGATCGACGGGGACAAGATCCCGACGGATGAGGAACGACAGCAATTCCTCGAATGGATGGGCATGCTCAAGTACATGAGCCCGAAGGACCCTGGCCCCTTCGTAATTCGCCGGCTATCTAAGATCGAGTATGGCAACACCCTTCAGGCGCTCTATGGAGTGGATTCCAGCATCGCCAACGATTTGCCGGAAGAAGTCTTTGGGGCCGGCTATCTCAATTCCCTCTCACCTTTGCAGTCGGAGTTGCTTCTCGGAATTGCCAACAAGGTCGTGGACCGCGTTGTGACCCAAAAGGGCAAGGCTGCGGCTGCGTTGCGAACCCGTCTTTTTGGCGATACGCCAGCCGATGGGGCAGATCTTCGCGAAGCCGCTCGTCAGGTCGCACGCTCATTGGCTCGAGATGCCTACCGCCGCCCTGCTTCAGAGGCAGAGCTGGACTTGTTAGTCCGAGTCTTCGATCTCGGCCGGGACAACGGGCTAGAGTATCAAGATTCCCTCGGCTTTATGCTGAAAGCGATCCTTGTCTCGCCACAGTTTCTCTTCATTACACCTTCGGGCGAAGTCGAATCGGAGGAAGCAATCGTGCCTCTGGACCACTATCAATTGGCTTCCCGACTTTCCTATTTCCTTTGGATGGCACCGCCCGATGCCGAGCTATCTGCCTTGGCAGATGAAGGCCGACTCCAGGAACCGGATACGCTTCGGACGCAGGTAGCGCGCATGATAAGAGATCCTCGTTCACGAGCGTTATTCGATGGCTTTGGGGCACAGTGGTTGGGCGTGGATAAGCTGGAGAGCCAGACCTTCGATCCGGATCGATATCCGCTGATGACACCCAGGATGCGAACGGCCATGATAGAGGAAGCGCGCCTATTCTTCGAAAGTATCGTGCGGGAAAACCAAAGCGTCGTTCGCTTTGTCGATAGCGACTACACCTTCCTCAACGGAACTGTGGCTAAGCTATACGGGCTAGAGAAATCGGTTAAAGGGCAGAAAATGCGCAAGGTTGCCCTGACGAATCCCAATCGAGGCGGCATCCTCGGAATGCCAGCGACCTTGGCAGCAACCTCTTTCCCCAATCGGACCAGTCCGGTCAAGCGAGGCGTTTGGGTGCTAGAACAGGTACTGGGCGAGCATATACCGCCACCGCCACCCGATGTACCCGAATTGGAGGAGCAAAACAGCCCCAGCAGGAAAGGACTTTCGTTGCGTGAACTCACGGAGCTACACCAAGACGACATGATTTGCGCCACCTGCCATAAAATTCTCGATCCAATCGGTTTTGGCTTGGAAAATTACGACGCCATTGGCCGCTGGCGGGAGCGGGACGACACAGGAGGGCCGATTGACGCATCGGGAGAATTACTCAGCGGGGAGACATTTGACAATCCTGTCGAATTGAAACAACTTATCGGGAGGAATGAGGAACGCCTAGCCCGCAATTTCACCGAAAAGCTTCTGGCCTATGCCTTGATACGACAACTCAAAGGGTACGACGAAGTCGTGGTGGACCAGTTGATGGAAAAGATCGCCAGCGACGATTACCGAGCCCAGACGATCATTTCCGAAATTGTAACCAGCTACCTTTTCACCCAACGCAGAATCAAAAGCGCAACCGAAGACGAATCTACCCACGCAACCCCATGAACAAAAAATACCTCATCGACCGCCGCACTTGTCTCAAAGGAATCGGAGCCTCACTTGCCCTACCGCTGTTCGACTCCATGGGATGGGCAGAGACCGTCAAGAATCGCCAGGCTCCCAAGCCACCCGTTCGCATGGGATTCATGTACATGCCCCACGGAGTGATTATGGACCAGTTCTGGCCGACAAGCGCAGAGAGCTATCAATCAGCGACCCCACCGGCCCTCCAGTCACTCAAACCCGTATTGGACCAGTGTCTCATGATGAAGGGGATTTCAGGCATACCAATCGAGCCCTACTTCAAGGGCGCTCCTCATGCGCTCGAACTATCCACTTGGCTCACGGCGACCTTGCCTGATCCGGACACGCGCAGCCGTGTCAATATTTCGATTTCCGCTGATCAGGTCATGGCTAACTACGTGGGAGCGCTCACGCCACTGCCTTCGTTAGAGCTCGCCACCATGCCACAAACCCACATGGAAAACCAGGCCGGACTCAACGAGGCCTACTACTCGCACTGCAGTTTTCGCTCTCGCACCCAGCCGGTTCCGGCCGAGATCAATCCCAGAGCCGTCTTGAACCGCCTCTTTGG
>JAUHWE010000260.1 GCA_030424825.1 Verrucomicrobiia bacterium | reverse complement strand
GCTCCGATTTCACTCACGAGATTGTCCCGATATTCAATCGTCTCGCGGAAGTTGTGCCCCGTATCAATATGCAGGAGCGGAAATGGGATTCGGGCTGGCCAAAACGCCTTTCGAGCCAAATGCGTCATCAAAATCGAGTCCTTACCACCCGAAAACAGCAAGACGGGTTTCTCAAATTGGGCAGCAGTCTCGCGAAGGACGAAAATCGCTTCGCTCTCTAATTGATTCAGGTGTGTTACGGTATAGTCCGGCATAACAAAGGGCGGTTGCTACCGAGTGAGCCGCCCATTATCAAGCGCAATCGCCAACTAGGCGGTCGCTGATTTTGTCATAGACGCTGCAGCGGCCACAAACCTTCGGGCCGCCTCTTGGATTTCATCCGTGTTTAAGGCGCCAAAGCTCAATCGAATTCGATCTCGATTTCCAGTACTCGCAAAGCACAAATCCCCCGGAACGTAGAATACTCCTTCCTCAATACAGGAGTCGTGAAACGGCGAATCCGCATCCGTCCTCATTTCGTTGGGCGACTGCAGCCAAAGGTACAACCCTCCAAGTGGTTGATCCCATTTCCAGCCCAGCGACTTCAACGAAGGGGCCAGCGATTCCTGCAAGGTAAGCATCTTGTTCTCATAGAGAAGTCGAAGCGCACGTAAATGAGTGTCGAACCGGCCACTCTCCAAGGCGCCTTCCACAATGGCCTGAGCAAAGTTCGCTGTCCCAAAATCCTGCTGGCCCTTCACGTTCAGCATCGAGT
Source organism: Verrucomicrobiia bacterium (assembly GCA_030424825.1). Lineage (GTDB taxonomy): Bacteria > Verrucomicrobiota > Verrucomicrobiia > Opitutales > Opitutaceae > Pelagisphaera. The sequence continues at coordinate 6,018 of JAUHWE010000260.1, read as the reverse complement.
TCAGCCAATTCGTGTCTGAACAATACGAATACCCCACTTTCAATCCCGAGGCGTAGGGTTTTGTCAGCGTACTGGTGTACAATACAGGTAGGTTCGCAAATTCCTCAAGTGCCAAACTACTGCGAGACTCAAACGGATCTTGATAGTACAATTCACGATAGGCCGCGTCTTCAATCACGGCTACGGTCGTTTTTTGTCGACTGAGTAAAGCGCCGAGGTCTGACTTGACCTTTTCCGAAACGCAATGGCCACTCGGATTCGAAAAATAAGAAACGAGGTAGACCGCCTTAATTTTCTCTAGAATGCCATCGACTTCCGCCTGAACGAGCAGTGACTCAAGCCCATTCACATCAATCTCGCCACTGGCTTCCATCGGCATGGGTAACGCATTGACTCCAAATCCTTGCAGGATCTCTAGGAAAACAAAATAGGTTGGCTGCTCCACCAGCACATAGTCACCGGGGTCACACAGGGTCTGAATCGCCAAATACAGCGCTTGCTGAGAACCGTTGCTAATAAAAAGCCTTTCGTTATCCAAAGCGTCCTCACTTAGCGTATCGAAAGACCTTATACGCTTTGCCAACAGAGCACGGAGCCCTTCCCTTCCCTTGTTGGCTCCGTATTGCAGAGCGGCTTTTCCGGCTGAACCTGAGCCGGCGATTTCTCCCACAATTTCATGCACATCCCCTATAGGCAGTGACTCATTGTCCGTAAATCCAGCCGCCAAGCTCAGCATGTTCGGCTGTTCCAGCGCGATCGCCATCAGCCGAGTGATATCCGATGGTTTTTGCCTAGATCCTAATTCCGATAGCTTTGCTCGCATTCCCAAAACCAAGCAAAGATTGAAGGGGTTCGCGAACATAAAAAAACGGGTGTGTATTACCACACCCGTTTAGAAAAAAATTCCGAAACTCGAACGATCCGCGATTAAGCCATCGCCTGTGCGCCACCGACGGCAGGGGGCAGTTCTTCCTTACCCTTTTTCTCCGCGGCTTCTTCCGATTTTTTCTCCTCGTTCTTCAGTTCCTCGGTTTTCGTCGAAATGACCTCGGTACGAATCTCACCAAACTCCACGATCTCTTGAACATGCTTTCCTTCGATCGTTTCGTATTCGAGAAGCGCTTCTGCGATTTTCCTGAGCGAATCGTGGTGTTCTTCCACGAGCTTTCGGGCACGGTCGAATTGCCCTGTAACGATATTGGATACCTCCTCGTCAATTCGCTTAGCGGTTTCTTCGCTCAAATTGTGGGTTTTGCTAATCTCTCTACCTAGGAACAGATGCTCCTCGTTGTCCCCAAAGGCAATCGGCCCCAAAGAGCTCATGCCCCAGTCGCAGACCATGTGCCGCGCGATGTTGGTAGCTTGCTTAATATCCATGGCGGCTCCATTGCTGAAATCACCCGTCTCAACCTCTTCACCAATGCGTCCCCCCATGGCCATGCAAATGTCATCCAAGAGCTCCTTCTTGGATTGTCCCAGTATATCCTTTGTTGCCGTGCTCATCGTTAAGCCCAGGGCACGTCCTCGTGGGATGATGGTCACCTTATAAAGCTTGATCTTAGTCTTATACAGCAACGCTGCAATCAACGCATGGCCCGCTTCGTGAAAAGCGGTCATTCTCTTATCCTCTTCGTCCATCAATTGACGACGCTCGCGACCGAAAGAAATCTTATCTTTCGCGTCGTGAATATCGATCATCTCAACCTGATTCTTATTCTTGCGAGCCGCGGTCAGCGCTCCTTCATTAAGCAAATTGGCGAGATCGGCACCGGCAAATCCCGGCGTTGCGCGAGCAATGCTCTTCAGATCCACGTTTTCGCTCAGCTTGATCTTTTTCGCGTGAACTTTGAGAATGTCCTCCCGGCCTTGCAGGTCAGGTAGTCCAATAACGACCTCACGGTCAAATCGACCCGGTCTCAAAAGCGCCTTGTCCAGGACATCCGGACGATTCGTTGCGGCCATAATGATAACCCCTTCGGTGGTGTCGAAACCGTCCATTTCAACGAGCAAGGAATTCAATGTCTGCTCACGCTCGTCGTTTCCACCTCCGAGACCTGCTCCTCTTTGGCGCCCCACCGCATCGATCTCATCGATAAAGATCAAGCAAGGCGCACTCTTGCGGCCTTGCTCAAACATGTCGCGTACACGGCTCGCGCCGACTCCAACAAACATTTCAACAAAGTCCGAACCGCTAATCGAAAAGAACGGTACCTCCGCCTCGCCGGCAACCGCTTTTGCTAGCAATGTTTTTCCCGTGCCCGGAGGGCCCACCATGAGTATGCCGGTGGGAATCCGACCACCCATTTTCTGAAATTTTTTCGGATCCTTGAGGAATTCGATGACTTCGCTGACCTCCTCTTTTGCCTCGTCACAACCCGCAACTTCTTTGAAAGTCACTTTGTCTTTGTCTCGCGTGAGCAGCTTGGCCTTGCTTTTGCCAAAGCTCAGAGCTCCCCGACCCGCCATTCTCAATTGGCGGACAAACAGGAAATAGAGGATTCCAATCACCAGGAGAAAAGGAATCAGCCCGGCTAATAGCTGAGGCAGAAAGGTGTTCGACTCATTCTCCTCAAACTTCTTGGAGCGCTGCAGAATTTCGTACTGCTCGTCTCCCAGTTTTCCGTCCGCCTTGAAAGGAACAATTTGGACGCCCCCTTCCGCCGTATCGTTTTCGACTCTGATTTCGCCTACCACATCATAGTAGTTGAGTCCCCCGTTCGGATTTGGGTAGATTTTGCCCGACTCGATTCTTCCCTCTTCCGTCGCAACCACTACGTCGTACATGGGAATCTCGTTCGCTGCGCCACTCTTGTCGGTCTGGTACCAAAGAACCGCCATCACACCAAATATCGCCAGCCAAATGATGATGACTTTTGGTTGAAATCGCTCCGGCTGGTTTTTTCCGTTTTGGCCTTTATTCGGTGATTTTGATGGTTCTGACATGAAGCTATATGTGTAAAGTAAGGTGCATCGTCATTTCTCGTAAGTCAATTGCAAGGCACGAGTTGTGTTCGCGGTCAAGCGGTAAGCTTTATTGGGCGGCAATCCGGGAACCCAGAGAATCTCCCCTTCTGACCCCGTCACTATCGGACTAATTCTTCGTTCCTTCCGTGGTATTTTACGATCAATGAAAAGTTCTTTCAGTTTAACAGCCGATTCTCTTCCCATTGGTCTATAGGCATCGCCCGGTTGCCACGTTCTGACCCGAAGGGGCCGTGTTTGTTTCGCCTCTAACGCAAGGTAGACACATTTCTCGTGTGAAAACGTTCCTGATCGGATCTTTCCAAGAAGTTCATCATTCACCTCAACCTCTCTTAGTACCGCTTTTCCTCCACCCGGAAAATGCATCTCGACGCCTTCCGGCAAATTTTGTGGCTCCCAATCAATCACCGCCTCGGTCTCGGATATCCGAATCCACCGGCTCGGAACACCTTCAATCCACTGACCGTGTTCCACACTGGTCTTGAAAGAGCTACGGCTGTGGATCGACTCCAACACTCCCTCGATGGCCGCATGCGTCAACGTGGAGCCAGTACACGTCGATACAAGCCGAATTAAGCTTCTCCTCTGAATCGCCAGCGGTGCTTCCTCCAATAGATTCCAATCCAAAACGCCCTCCTCGATTTCGATCTCGTGCCATAGGTGATCGAATAACTGTTCTAACGCAATCCAATCTTCCTCCAAGAGTTCTCGGGACATCGCTGCGCCCATTGCTACCGGTCTGTCAGCAGCCGCTTCCCAAGCTGGAATCACGTTTTTCCTCAATCGGTTCCGAAAGAACTGCTCCGTCAGATTGCTATCATCTTCCCGCCAAATCGCGTTCGCTTCCAAAAGCCGATTCAATATTTCTCCCTTTCGCCACTTGAGCAGCGGCCTGACAAAACACAACCCGGCCGCTCCCTGAGAAATCTCTCGCGGCGCGCAAAGTCCCTGCAAACCACTTCCCCGGGATATCCGCATCAACAGGGTTTCCGCGACATCGTCCGCATGATGCCCCGTCAAAATAATCGCATCCTCACTATCCTTCCCAATTGACCGGAAAAAGAAATCCATCCGAGCATCTCGAGCCGCCTCTTCCGAAACCGACTCCCTCTTGTCCGACCGCTTCCAGGAACTCGACAAGAAACGCAGTTCCAAGCTCGAGCAAAGCTCCCGGACGAAACGTTCGTCCCCATCTGAATCGGCTCCGCGCAGTCGGTGATTAAAATGCAGGACCGTCACTCGGTCCTTTGATTCTTTCGCCGCGAATAGCAGGGTCAAAAAAATCGAGTCCGCTCCTCCCGAGCAGGCGATGTATACTCGTTTCGAATCTTCTATCCGCTTTTTGACGCGCTTGGGCAACCAAGCGTCACCCACATTGGATCTCAGACAATTACCTGCCTCAATCCAATCCACCTAACCTTGATCCCTTCACGCTTTCCGAAATCCTAGGCTCGGGAAATCCGGTCCTTGCCCATATAAGGAACGAGTACCTCTGGCAGTTTGACGCTTCCATCCTCCTGCAAACCGTTCTCCAGAATTGAAACGAACACGCGCGGAACGGCGAGCCCCGATCCATTAAGCGTGTGAACGAATTCGTTCTTTCCTGTTTTCGAATCCCGGTATCGAATGCGAGCTCTTCGTGACTGAAACGATTCGAAGTTGCTGCAACTCGAGACTTCGAGCCAGCGTTGCTGACCGACCGCCCAAACTTCCAAGTCGTATTGCTTGGTCTGGGAGAAGCCCATGTCGCCTCCGCACATCAGCAGCGCACGATAGGGCAAACCTAACTTCTGAAGCAGGCTCTCAGCGTAGTTTCGCAAGCTTTCCAGTTCCTCATAACTGGATTCCGGCTTCACCCATTTAAGAATCTCAACTTTGTCGAACTGGTGAACACGGTTCAACCCACGAACGTCTTTACCGTAGCTTCCCGCCTCTCTTCGGAAACAAGCGGAATGCCCGCAACGGTAGATCGGCAAATCCGACTCATCTAGAATTTCATCTCGCAGGAAATTGGTCAATGGCACCTCCGCCGTTGGGATCGCGTACAGTTCGTCCTCAACGGTCTGATACATCTGCCCCTCTTTGTCAGGAAGCTGTCCCGTTGCAGTCGCGCTTTCAGCATTTACAAAAAACGGAACCGCCATCTCCTGAATTCCTGCTTCATTGGCTTGATCCAGAAAAAACGAAACCAGACTGCGCACTAGTCTCGCGCCATCCCCTACGAAAAACGGAAATCCCGCACCGGTAACCTTAGTGCCTCGCTTGAAATCTAGAATCTGCTCCAGCCAATCGAAATCGTAATGAGGAATATGATACGATTTCTGTTCTGGAATTTCACCCCAACTCTTGAACTCAACATTATCCGCCTCGCTTTTTCCATCCGGGACCGATTCGTGCGGAAGGTTCGGCACGCTTAGATAAAGGTCGTTCCAAAAAGCATCCAAATCCTTCAAAACTGAGTCGGCTTCCTTGATTTTAGCCGACAATCCTTTCATACCTGCGACCTTCTCAAGAAATTCTGGGCTTCCCTTCTGCATTTGAGCCATCTCCGCGTTCGCCGCTTTTTGTTCTGCCCTGAGGTTCTCAACTTCAACGATGAGCTTTCTGCGATCCTCATCTGCCTTCAACACCGCATCGAGGTCGCAGTCGTTGCGTTTCTTTAATATCCCACTGCGTACCGCTTCGGGAGATTCTCGTAGTAATTTTAGATCAATCATCTATCAATGAAGTTTGAAGCCTATTTCCTCAACGCTGCGTCTCCCCTAAAGTCAAGAGAGAGCGTGTTTCTAGCCTACAATCGTCGCTTCACTTCCTCCATAACTCTGGCAACTGAAAGGCTGGATAGATCTCCCTGGGGCGCGTTGATCGCGCAGTTCCCTGGTTCCGAGAGCGGGTAAGGTCCTAATTTATTTCCATCCGTCGGTCCGAAAAGTCCGATTGTTTTTATCCTCATTGCCGCCGCCATGTGAAGCGCATCGCTGTCATTCGCCACCAGCAAATCCGAGTTTTGCAAGGATCCTGCGGTTTTCAGAGGGT
>JAUHWE010000259.1 GCA_030424825.1 Verrucomicrobiia bacterium | reverse complement strand
ACGAGCGTATTGACTTCAAGCGCGGCGTGACCGACGGGCGCTACAACTATATCCGCAACTACCTCGCCTATCTGCCCACGGGACAACATGTAAACTATCTCTGGGACAACCCGGCCACTGGAGAATGGGAATCCCTTTTCAAGAAAGGAAAAACCAATGCCGCCCAAAGCGCGTTCTTCCTCCCGGCCCCTCTAGAGGAACTGTTTGACCTCGAGGCCGACCCCGATGAGGTCAACAATCTCGCCAACGATCCCAAGCATCGCGAAGTTTTGTTGCGCATGCGTAAAGCCAATCGCGATCATATACTTAAGATAAGGGATACGGGATTCATTCCCGAAGCGCTACTCGTTGAATGGAGCCGCGGCTCCGGGAAAACGCCGTATCACATCGCCCGTGATGACATTCAATATCCTCTTGAAAAAATCCTGGATGCGGCGGATGCCCTCCTTGATCAAGGTGATCGAGCACTTCCAAAACTAACCCGCTTGCTCCGGAATGAGAATCCAGTTATCCAATACTGGGCCTTAATCAATTGCATGGTCCTCAAAACCAAGGACGAGAAAGCAATCCAACAAATCACCTCCCTAACCCGAAGCCCAATCGCCGCCACCCGAATCGCCGCCGCCGAGCACTTGGCTCGAATCGGCAAGATGGACCCGCGTCCAATTCTCAATGCAGTATTGCTCAACGACTCCAACGTCATGGCCCGACTCCAAGCCATTAACGCGCTGGATCACGTAGCAAAAGCCTATCCCTACGATGAGGCCGTATTCAAAAAATCCGTCGCCATCTGGCCGTCAAACGCCAAGGAACTTTCCGCCGCTCCCTGGATGGACCGCTACAAAGCCTACGACGTTCGCGTAATGGAATTTCTGGCTAAATAGTAGGAATACAAAAGATACAGATAGGTAGGCATACACCTCCGAGCCAGCCGCGTAGTCCTGGTTTGCTTACACGGCGGACTGGGATATTTTTTTTTGATATCAGGCTCTGCGGCGGACTGGGGCAGTACGGGCACCTCGTCGATCCTGAGCTAGGTCGAAAGGCTGCCTGTTTCGATAAGCGGGTAAATAAAAGGCGGGGTACCTGATTTCCGTGTATGGACACGGACCAAGCTTGATAGTACCCATCTTGAGGGATTCAAAGTAACTCACTCGCTTTTGCGTGAGCACAAATTACATCCATACGCTTTACTTATTCAGTCAAAGAACGCTCACGCTAAAACGAGTGAGCTACTTTTGCGAACCAGTGGTCACAGCGTATTGGCGAGAAGGCTTTTCTTATACCAGAATATCGTCCACAACTCTAGCCTTCTCGACACCCGTTAGGCGTTGATTGAGTCCTCTAAACTTATAGGTGAAACGCTCGTGATCAATTCCCATGCACTTCAAAATGGTCGCATTTAGATCGCGAATGTGCATGCCGTCTTCGACGATATTGTAGGCCCAGTCATCGGTCAATCCGTATTCAAAACCTCCTTTCACGCCGCCGCCTGCCATCCAAATGGAAAAACAGCGCCCATGGTGGTCGCGACCGGCGCTCGCATCGCCCAGCTTCCCTTGACTATAAGCGGTACGGCCAAACTCGCCTCCCCAAATAACCAAAGTGTCGTCCAAGAGTCCTCGCTGCTTGAGATCCTTGACTAGAGCCGCCGATGGCTGATCGACATCGCGGCACTGTTTGGGCAATTGAGTAACCAGCTTCTTGTGCTGATCCCAGCCCCTGTGAAACAACTGCACAAACCGAACCCCTTTCTCAGCCATTCTACGAGCCAGAAGGCAATTAGCCGCAAAGCTTCCGGCCCTTCGAGATTCCTCTCCATAGAGCTCGAACGTAGACTCAGGCTCATCACCCAAATCCATCAAATCGGGAACCGAAGTCTGCATCCGATAGGCCATTTCATAAGCGTCAATGCGAGCGTGAATCTCCGGATCTCCTACCTGCCTAGCGTGGACCCGGTTCAGGGATTCCAAACGATCCAATGCCTTTCGTCGCTGCACCCTATCCACTCCGGGAGGATTCTGCAAAAAGTACACTGGGTCGGCCCCAGACCCCAGCTTCACTCCTTGGTAGCTCGATGGAAGATAGCCATTCCCCCACAGCCGGGAAAAAAGCGGCTGGCCGGGGTTCTTGCCTGACCCCTGCGACAGCAATACCATATACGCCGGAAGGTCCTGATTATCGCTCCCCAGTCCATAGCTAAGCCAAGATCCCATACTGGCATGACCCATTTGCTGCGAACCTGTATTGATGTAGGTTACCGCTGGATCATGATTGATCGCTTCCGTATTCATTCCACGGATAATGGTGATATCGTCCGCCACTTTCTGCGTATAAGGAAGCAGATCGCTAATCCAGGTCCCATTTGTCCCGCATCGCTTGAAATCCCAATGAGGCGCCACAAAGGGATAGCTCGACTGATTCTGAGTCATACCCGTCACACGCTGGTTACCGCGTACTGAGCCGGGAAGCTCAACACCGTGCAGATTCCGCATGCTCGGCTTGTAGTCGAACAGATCGATATGAGAGGGTCCACCTGACTGAAATAGGTAAATCACTCGCTTCGCCTTTGGGGCAAAGTGCGGCAAATTTCTCAGCAATGACGATCCATTTTCGTCCGGCTGATCGAGCCCCCCGCCTTTAAGTAGGCGTGGCATCAGCAGAGACCCTAATGCCATGCCGCCCAGCCCCCTTCCTATTTGGCCAAAGAGCGAACGTCGTGTCAGCTTACGATGAAAGTCGATAAAAGGATCCATGTTATTGCCGGGCTAATTTTTGCGGGTACCAAATGACGATCGGTTCGAGTTTATAGTCCATCACGTTCATCCTTTCGTCACGGCCTCGCTTAGATTGAAAATTAGATTGGCGATCACGGAAAAGGCCGCGTGATCGGCAACATCTATTTGGCTATTCCGCTTTGCTTCTCCCACTCCCAAAACAGCTAGGGCCTCCTCCTCATTTCGTTCGAAGTAGACTCGCTGCTCTTCGAGAGCTTTAACCAATTCACCCAATTCTTCATTGCTAGGCAACCGACTGGTTACGGTTTCAAAGGCGAAGGAAACACGATCCTTATCCGTAGCGTCCGACAGCTCTTGTAATATTCGCTCCGCGAATACGCGACCTGCTTCCACAAACTGTGGATCGTTTAGCAAAGTCAGTGCCTGTAGGGGTGTATTCGTCGTTTCGCGTTGCATGACGCAAAGTTCCCGATTCGGGGCATCAAACGCCATCATTGATGGTGGGGGACTGGTCCGTTTCCACAATGTGTAGAGACTCCTTCGATACAAATTACGCCCCTTGTCTTGAACAAACACCTGCGTCAGATCTCTAACCGAACCATAGTGGCTAATTTCACGCCAAATTCCTCTCGGCTGGTAGGGTTTAACGCTCGAACCTCCAACCCAATCATTAAGAAGCCCGCTAGCCTTCAACGCCGTATCACGAATAAATTCGCCCTGCAGGCGAAAGCGGGGCCCTCGAGACAACAAACGATTCTCGGGATCAATCGATCTTTGCGCTTCCGTGACTTCTGAACGCTGACGGTACGTTTGCGACATCACAATCTGCTTAACCAAAGTCTTCACGCTCCACCCTTTTTCAATGAAATCAACCGCAAGATAATCCAGAAGTTCTGGATGGCTCGGCCACTCACCTTGTGCTCCGAAGTCAGCTGAAGTAGACACGAATCCCCTACCGAAGAAAAGCTGCCAAATCCGGTTTACCGCTACGCGGCTCGTCAAAGGATGACTGGGATCGGTAAACCAATCGGCGAGCGCCCGACGATCAGCGGGCGCGTTTTCCGGCAATGGAGGAAGGAAAGTCGGTACACCCGGCTGGACCTCTCGACCTGGTTGATCATAACTGCCCCGATTTAGGATATACGTTTTTCTAGGCTGTTTGGCCGTATCCATTACCTGGGTAGGAAACGCTTCGGTCATTTCGCTGAGGCGTTTGCGATACGTCGCTAGATCGGTATTCAAACTTTCTAGCTCGGGATCATGGCGCTCGTGATAGTTCGCAATCTCCTCGGTATCACTTTCAGTTCGCGCCTTGATCGGCTTATTCAAAATACGCTGGATTGAAGAGGGGAGATTCGTTCCATCGTCCCTGCCTGTCATCGCCATTATTTTGAAATGTCCCGGATTGGCTATCTGCTGAAAGTTTATCATAATGGAGAAATAGGGAGCCGCTTTCGGATCTACCGGTTTCTCAAACGTGAGGGTTAAATGTTGGGGCTTTCTAATCTCCCCGAGAGGCGACCACGCGGTGGGCCAACGGGGATCCAGTACCGACCGGGCCGGGTAGTCCTGGTGCGAGTAGCTCGCGGTGGCCTCCTTTAGGAACACTTCGCTATTCAAGTCGAAATCGGCTACAGGTACCTTCCCTGCCGAGACGGAAACTGCGGACACGCCAAAAGCCCCCAACTCGTCCTTTTCACCATACCCCAAGGAACCGTTGTTTACCTCGGGGTGCGGTAAAAATAAAATGCGCAGCCCCGTTATTTCAGAATTCGGAGCCTCTTCCAACGAACAGGCGAACGAGTAGAATGTGCTTCTGGGGGCGATCGATTGCTGCTTCAGAAACACAGACCCATCGTCTCGCAACTCCACCATTGACGGTGGAATATTCGGATTATTTACCATTAACGGCTTAAAATTGTAGAATGCCAGGCCTTTTCCGAGCTGTCCCAGCTTCTCACGCTCCCTTGATTCCCATCCACTTTGCAGTCTTGACGCTTGCGACCGTCTTTCCAATTTAAGAAACTCAATCGTTTCCCGAATGGTATCCACATCCTTATGGAGGAGTGGAGACTTCGCATGGATAATCGGTTCCGCGTTTCTGCCACCCGCACCATCGATACCCTTATCGCTGAGTGTATTGAAATAGGCAAACATGCGGTAAAAGTCCTCCTGAGAAATTGGATCGTACTTGTGATCGTGGCACTGCGCGCAAGCCATAGTGAGCCCGAGAAAGGCTTCCGATGTCGTCTTCACACGGTCCACCGCGTAATTGGTCAGATTTTCCAGCTTTATGGTTCCGCCCTCCGCTGTGATCATATGGTTCCGATTGAACCCAGTCGCCACGACCTGCGCCTCAGTCGCATCCGGAAGCAAGTCCCCCGCCAACTGTTCCCTCAAAAAAGCATCATAAGGCTTATCTTCATTGTAGGCCTGAATCACCCAGTCACGCCAAACCCACATGGTGCGGGCCCCGTCCCGGGAATAGCCATTGGTATCCGCATATCTGGCCTGATCCAGCCAGGCGACCGCCATCCGCTCCCCAAAGTGAGGCGAGTCCAGAAGACGATCCACTAGACTCTCATATGCGTCAGGACCCTCATCCTCTAGAAATTGATGCACCGCTTCCAGACTGGGCGGCAAGCCGGTCAAATCATAGGATAAGCGGCGAATAAGCGTTCGCTTGTCCGCTGGCTCGCTCGGGGAAAGCCCTTCCGACTCCAGTCGAGCCAAGATAAACCGATCAATTTCGGATCGACTCCAATCGGCTTTCTGCACCGAGGGAAGCGGCGCTTTTCGAGGAGTTTCAAATGCCCAATGAGCCTGATATTTGGCGCCTGATTCAATCCACCTTTTGATCATTCCCTTCTGCTTTTCGTTCAGAATGAAATGGGAATCCGGAGGTGGCATAATGAGATCAGGGTCGTCGCTCACAATCCGCTTCCACGCTTCGCTCTTCTCAGGAGAACCCGGAACCAAGGCAAACACCCCTCCGTCACGCTCGGAGAAAGCGTTCTCGGGCAAATCAAACCGCAAGTCCGCTTCCCGAGAGTGCTCATCAGGTCCGTGGCAATTGAAGCAGGTTTCCGAAAACAAGGGCAGAATATCCCGATTGAATTGAACGTCTCTTTGAGCGATTTCTACCGACGCAGTCCTGTCCTCGCGTTGGAGCCAGACTATCACCCCTCCCAACAGGACGAGCAGTAGAATTGTTCCGGTAAGTTTAATTTTCATTGGAGTCCAAAAACAAAGCCATCTCTCCGCTTTACAAGCAAGTCTATTGGATTCGCCACCATCCAGTCAATCGTCATTCAATATTGACCCCTACTCATACGACCCTAGCTTTCCCCTCTTTAAACTTCATCGAAAATCTAACGTCACCCCCATTATGAACCGCCTAATCATTTACTGCGTACTTAGCCTCACTTCGATACTTGGAATCGCTTCTTCAAGCGCCGAAGTCACCACTCCGTCAATTTTCGGCGATCACATGGTACTGCAACGTGACCACGCGAATCCAGTGTGGGGCTGGGCAGATCCGGATGAACGAGTCACGGTTTCCATCGGCGGCCAATCGCATACCACGAAGGCCAATAAGAGCGGCTACTGGAAGGTCGCTTTGGATCCTCTCCCCGCAGGCGGGCCACATCGTTTGGCCATCAAAGGCAAAAACACACTCAATTACGACGACGTACTCGTAGGGGAAGTCTGGATATGCTCGGGCCAGTCAAACATGGCTTGGCCTGTGCAGAATTCATACGATGGAGACTTAGTTGCACTGACCGCCAACCATCCTGAGATACGAATAATTTCAGTTCCCCAAGTAGGGACTCAAGAACCGCAAAACGACTTCGAAGGGAAATGGGCCCACTCATCACCGGATACCGTGAAAGACTTTTCCGCCGTCGGCTATCGCTTCGGCCTACAGCTACACCAAGCCCTCGGCGTGCCGGTCGGATTGATTGACAATGCCTGGGGAGGTTCCGCTGCCGAGGCCTGGATACATCGCGATGTCCTTCGCGAGGACAAGCGTTATGCCGCGTTGCTGGACCGCTG
>JAUHWE010000258.1 GCA_030424825.1 Verrucomicrobiia bacterium | reverse complement strand
ATCCACTCGAGGTTAATCTCCACGATATCGGGCTGATTGGATCCGGGGATTACGGAGGCCACAAGAGGGTGCCCGAGGGGGAATTGCAAAGCGGCGGCTCCGAGCGGGACTTCGTGCTTCAGGCATATCGTTTCGATTGCCCGAGCCTTTTCGAGTATTGACTGTTCTGCGGGTTGGTAGGCGTAGGTCGAATCGGAATTGATGGGACCAGCCAAAATTCCGGAAGCGAAAACGGCTCCGATGATGATTGATATGCGATGCTTCTGACAGAGTTCGAAGGCGTCATCGAGGGCCGTTTGGTCGAGCAACGTGTAGGGCATCGCCAGGAGGAAGAAATCCCAATCCTCGAACCGCTCCAGCAGTTTCGGAATCATGAGGGTCTGATTCACTCCCGCTCCGATCGCTTTGATTTCGCCACGAGCCTTTCTCTCGATCAGCCAGTCGATTCCGCCGTCACGGCTGAGCTGGTCGAGGCAGTGGTTCACGCTTTCGTCGTCGTGATGGAATTTGTAGTCTAGATCATGGACGGTAAGCGAATCGACGGTGTTGAGACCCAGCCGCTGGAGACTGTCTTCGTAGGAGCGTTGAAAACCGCTGCGAGAGTAGTCGAATCGCAACTGAAAGGGAAGCCCTCCGGCCCAGCGTTCTTGGTGGAAGGTTTCCGGATTGTCCGGTCGGGAAAAGACCCGTCCAACCTTGGTGTTTAGGGAAAAGGAGTCGCGTGGCTTTTGGCGAAGGTACTGTCCGATCCGATGTTCGCTCTTAGTCAGGCCGTACCAGGGTGCGGTATCGAAAAAACGTATACCCTTTTCGTAGGCCGTATCAATGGTCCCATAAGCTTGCTGCTCCGAAATGATCTCGTTTGGGTCTCCCAGTGTTCCACCGCCGAATCCTAGAGCTGGAACTTTCATATTTGAATCTCCGAGTGTTGTGAGGGAAAAGGGGTCGATTTGGCTACGGGAATTCATTTGGGCGCTTATAGACTCGGGGTGGAATCAGTATCAGAGGAATTAAGATAAGCAATCGTTGTCAATGGCTATGAAGCCGAATTGCCAAGCTACTTGAAAGAGGCTCGATCGGCTCTCGATTTTTGATTCTGACAGTTTTGTCATTTTCGGGAAAGTGTTCCTGTCACTAAGTTCTGGCAGGATAGGATGTAATGAAGCTTTTGGGTAAATTCTTTCTTCGATTCGGTGGACTCGGTCTTTTCTCAATGATGGTTTCGATGGGATGGATTTCTCCCCTTTGGGCCCAGGCGGAAGAGCCGTTTATCGATTTCCACTCGATCATTGAAATCACCTTTGCCAAGAATCTGGAGATTGCGGCAGCCCGGTTTGAAATCGAGGCGTCCGACTACCAGTTTCGAAGGTTCGAGCGAAACCTGAGTCAGTTTGTGCCATTGATCGTGGAATCTACCGCCGGACGGGAATCCGAATCCTTTCGGGAAGAAGGGACCCGACTGTGGGAAAACGAGGACGAGGCGGTTGTCAGCGCCGGTTTTGAAAAGGAATTCTTTGATGGGAAGCAAATTTCAGGCGTTGCGGGAATGGCGGGAAGTTCCGATGGTCGTGGTGACAACGATCACCCTTTTATTGGAGGTGAGATACGGTTCCCTCTTTTCAGTTCGTTTACGACCTTGGAACGAGTGACGGAGCGCAATTTCGAGGAAAATGAATTGCTCAATGCCTGGCTGGATTTCATTGATACGGTACGCAGCAGTATCAGTGAATCACACGAAGCGTACGTGGATGTGGAAGAAGCCCTTGGCATGCGTTTGCTTAGCGAGGCGGCAATTCACGACTTTCAATCGCTCCTGGATTCTCCCTTCATGGAAAGTCGGGAAAACGACCGTTTGCAGGTAAAAGACCAGATTCAGGCCTTCCAGTCTGAATCGGTGGATTTTCGCGGGGAAGTGGACTCGGCATTGATCAGTTTGCTGGAAACCCTAGGCGTGGACACGGCGGGTTTGGAGACCATACGGCATCTGGAGCTCAATGGTGAAATGTATTACGGAAACCAGTATATCAATTCGGACATTGAAACCCTCATACAGGAAGCTATCCAAGAGGATGTAGAGATCCGTGTACTGAAGATTGCCCAGAGCAACGCAGAGCTCAAAAAGCGGTTAGCGAAACAAGGGAAATGGGATATCATTGGAAAGCTTTTTGGAAACTATGACTTTGCCCAGCGAGGTGATGACCGCAGGCGGAGAGAAGGCTACGAAGTCGGCCTAGGGTTTAGCATTCAGCGGAATGATCCCAAATTGCTGCTCCTTTCCATGCGTCAGGCGGATGCCGAAATCCGGCAGTTCAACGCCCAGATTCTTTGGCGGGAACGGCAGGTGGAGCACCTGATTAAACGCAGAGTATCGGAGGCCCGTACGCTTAGGCAGCTCATCGATGAACTGAAAGCCAGTAGAGAGCTGCGCCGTTCCGTCTATACTCAAAAGCATCAGTCCTTCTTGAGCGGCGAAGAAACCATCGATAATCTGATTCAATCCCGCGATTCGCTTTTCGATACGGAACAAGATCTGGTGGAACGCCTGGCAAAGTTTTTTGAGATTGTCATCGAGCTGGATGTCGCGTCCGGCTACTACTTTAAGCACCTAGGAGATCTCGTTACTGAAATCGAGGGAGCCTACGGAATCAACAAGAGTCGAAACGAAACCTCAAAGCTGAATCCCAGAACTGGATCCTAATATGCGTATTCTCCTCATTGAAGATGATAAAAAAATCCTCTCCTTTGTTAAAAAGGGATTGGAGGCCCAGGGGTTTGTGGTGGATGAATCGCAGAGCGGTGACGAGGGGTTCGTTCTGGCGGATACGCATTCCTACGATGCGATTGTTCTAGATATTATGCTGCCGGGGCGGGATGGCCTGAGCATTCTGCGGCTTCTGCGAGAGAAAAAGAACAAAGTTCCGGTGATCATCATCACGGCCCGGGACGGTGTATCGGAACGCATCGATGGGCTCAATCTGGGTGCTGACGATTACCTCGTGAAACCGTTTTATCTGGAAGAGCTCGTGGCCCGATTGAAATCGGTTCTGCGTCGGGCTTCAGGCGAAGGTTTGAGCATCCTGGAAGTAAAAGACCTGCGTTTGAATCTCATGACTCGGGAAGTGCATCGGGGGGATGTCGAAATAACGCTGGCACCTCGAGAATTTGTCCTGCTGGAGTATCTCATGCGATCGCCGGGCAGGGTGTTTTCCCGTACCCAAATTCTGGAGCAAGTTTGGGATTACCATTTCGATCCAGATACCAACCTTGTCGATGTGTATATTAGACGTATAAGGCAGAAAATAGACAAGGAATTCGACGATAAACTGATCCACACTGTTCGGGGAATTGGATACACCGTTTCCAGCAAATGAAATTTTTTCGTTCCATTCGTTTTCGCCTTGCGGCGTGGTCTGCCTTGATCACGGGATTCGTGCTCCTCGTATTCGGAGCGATTTCGACAACCCTGCTCTTTCACGAGTATCTGGAGATGCTTGATGAGGAGATGGACGGTTTTGCCGAAGACCTAGTGGACGAACTGGAAGACGAAGTCGACTTTACGAGGGAGGATCTGGTGAGCTTATTCGATCTGTTCGACGACCGAGATAGTCTCCACCTAATTGCCGTGGTATCGCCTAGCGGGGAAATTGTTTTTCAGTCTTCTCGGTGGAAGGATTTCGTCCTGGAACTGGATTATGACCGCCCGTCCTCCCAACAATCCGTAACCCGCGACAAAGACCGGTGGAGAGTGTGGAGAGAACGAGAAGACGGCTGGCAGATATTCGTGGGCACGCAAATGCAGGAAATTTACGGGGCTCTGATACGGACCTTGGTGGTCTTCGCCATTGCTTTTCCCTTGGCCATGTTGCTGGCCGCCCTAGGCGGACTGCTTCTAGCGCGAAAAGCCATGCGTCCTGTGGAAGCCATTACCAGCACGGCTGAGGAAATCAGTGTGAGGGATCTCGATCGCCGAATCCCGGAAAAGGGATTGGAGGATGACGAGCTAGGTCGGCTTACCACGGTGCTGAATTCCATGCTCGATCGCCTCCGCACCAGCTTTGAGCAGGCATCACGCTTTAGTTCGGACGCTTCTCATGAATTGAACACCCCGCTGACTGTCATGCAGGGCGAATTGGAGGAGGCTTTGCAGCGGGAAGGCCTTCGGGAAGAAGATCAGCAACTCCTCAGCAGTATCCTTGAGGAAACGGAGCGCCTGAAAATCATCACCCGTAGCCTATTGCTTTTTTCACGCTCCGATGCCGGAAATCTTCAGCTGGATGCTCAGTCGGTCAACCTAAGCGAAACCTTGAAAGCGCTTGTGGAAGATGCGGCTGCTCTCGATTCGGCCCAGGAGCTAGAATTTAAAATCGATCTTCCGGAATCGGTCTTTGTCACCGGGGATCCGGTACTCATGAGGCAGGCCTGCCATAATCTCTTGCTCAACGCCGTTCGCTACAACAGGGAAAACGGGTGGGTGAAAGTCTCTCTCAACGACAATGCTGAACGCATCACCTGCCGGATAAGCAATGCGGGTCCGGGTATCGCACCACAGTACCAGGAGCGAATTTTCGACCGATTTTTTCGAGAGGACCCCGCGAGATCCCGAAGCCAAGGAGGATTTGGACTGGGATTGTCACTGGCCCGAGAAATTGTCCGCGCACACGGAGGAGATATCTGTCTCGAACAATCGGATGCAGACGAAACCACCTTTATTGTTCAGTTACCGTCGCGGACTGACAAAAGCCCAAAACTTTAATCAAGCATGGAGAAAATTGTACTATGGATACCCAAAAAATCATCAAACAGTTAGAGGAAACTCATTCCCGCGTATCGGTTCGACGAACACAGTCCGGTTCTCGATTGATTGATCGAGATCGACCAGGCAAAGTTTCCACTGTGACCAGTCTTCTCGTTTTAGCTGGAATGACTTTGGTGGGTGGTTGTGGACCCCAAGAGGTTGAATCGGACTTGGGTGGCATGTCGGCATTTCGAGTTCGGTCCGGTTTCGATTCTGGATTGAATGCTAATGAAGGTTGGGCGGGGGCGCTGAACGAGTCAGTTGCTATTAACGCAGACCAGCCCTTTCGGATTCGGTTCGAGGTTGAACCGCTAGCGGTTAGGGACGGGGCGCCATTTGAATTGCAGTACCGCAAAAACGAAGATGCATGGGAAAGGGTAGAAGCCCATGACTTTCCCCATCCTCTACGTGAACTTGAATTGGAGCTTGAAAAGGCGCCTATTGGCCAGTTGCCGAAGAACTGGTCGGTTGAACAAGGGATTGCGCAGGGCGTAGTCGTCGCTCAGGAAAAGGGTAGTAAGCTGCTGCGGATTCAAGAGAGTCCGAATCCACAGATTATCAACTACCTCTCATCTTGGGAATTGACCGAATTGGCAGTCGAAGTGAGATTGTCCCAGGAGAATCAATCGGGAGCTGGATTTGTCTTCGCCTTCGTCGATGCAAGAAACTTCTGTCGTGTTTTTCTGGATGCAGTCGAAAGCGTAATCAGAGTCAGCCGAATTGCAAATGGGGTCGAATCAATCATTGTTGAGAAATCGGCAACGATCGCGAGCGGCCAATGGCTGAGCTTGGAGATCGATATGGAAGGCGAACTCGCAGAGGTAAACTTCCAGAATGACACTTTGGAATTCGAAGCTGAGATGGGTACCTACACGCTATCAACACAATTCGGAATCTACTTGCCGGCGAATAGTGCGGCAGATTTTCGTGAAATAGCCATAGCCGGTGACGCGCGCACCCCAGGGGTCAGCATCGTTTCCTGTCCTTCCTTTGAGAACGGGGAGGCCACGACGAACCTTCTGGAAAATTCGGCAATGCCTTTCCAAGCAGGTACGGGAGTCAATTTGGATGAGAAAACTGATTCTCGGTCTGGCGGCAATGTCCATAGTGAATACGAGTGGGCTTTGGTCGTCCGTCGTCTAGCCGATGGCGCGATTAACAACGAAAGCGGGGACAGGTTTGAATTCCGTATGGCTACGGCAGACGGCACCCCATTGAAGTCAGGCAGGAATCCGGACCTTCGGCTGGTCATCCCTCCTGGCCACCTCGGAGGAACGTTCGTGGAGACACCGGTGCGGATCGGTCCTTGGCAGGCTTCCAATGGCGATCTCTATTTCATCATAGAGCCGACTGAGACGGATAACCTGTTCATGATGGTAAAATCGAGCGATAACGGAATCACTTGGCGAGAAGTAGACGCCGTCAATCGACCGAAGACCAATGATTTAGAGGCGGTAGATGGGCGACAGGTCGGAGATACGATTCACATCCTTCACCAAGTTACCAAATCGGCCCACCTGCATTCGTTCCGTACCTCTGACCATCCGACTGATCCCGATACTTGGGCCTTTACCGATGAGTTGGCAGCAGTCGCGGATTCGATGGCTCAAGCAGCGACTCTGGTTGTACGTTCTGACGGAAGCATGGTGGCTTTTTATGTAGGGCAGACGCTGCATTACAATATTCGCACTGCGGAGGGTACTTGGGGAGAACAAGTTATCATCGATCCAGATGCTCCCGCTGGCGCCGGTCCGAAGGCAGCGTTGGGGGACAACGATACCGTCCATGTTGCCTACTACCGGGTTGATGGCACGCTATGGTACCGCAGTTTGAAGACTGATGGAACACTTACCGTAGGCCAGCAACTCGCTTCCCACGCCGGAATTTCGCGAGCTGAATACGGGGCGGTCTTGCCATTGGTTTACATTCCAGAAAGCGAAACCGTTGTTGCCATCTACCGTCTGGATGATGGTTTCCTCTGGGAACGACGTATTGATAAAAGCGGTACGATT
>JAUHWE010000257.1 GCA_030424825.1 Verrucomicrobiia bacterium | reverse complement strand
CTACACAGAATCTCAAAATTTTCAACCGGCTCGTAGTCGATACAATCCAGATGGAAGCGTAATCGGATCTCCCTCTGGAGAAACCACTGATTATGGGCTTTCTCTTTCTCTCTTTGAGAATAAGTTCGTCCTGCGTGCTACAAAATACGAAACGCTCCAATCGAAAGTAACCGCACCAGGAGTGGGAAGTTTAAACGCATTTGCCAATTGGCATGGTGGTATTCTCAATTATACACTATTGGGAGACAATCCAAACCTTGATCCTTCAGATCCTGGCCCGGAATTCGACTTTAATGGGGATGGTATAATCGACCTAGATTATCAAGATCCTCCTCAAGATTACCTGGATCGTGTTGGTTTTTCATGGAGCCCTGAAACTGGGACAGTTCTGACGGGTGGCATTCCAGCAACTGCAATACAGGATTTAGAAACTAAGGGCGTGGAGTTTGAATTAATCTACAATCCCACGACGAATTGGAACATTATGTTTAATGCGTATCAGCAAGAGGCTATCTCTAATAATGCGGCATCTACTTTTCGAGAATTCGTGAATACACCAGCTTACGATATGGATGGTGATGGTATTCTTGAAACAGACTGGGAAACGGCGTTTACTGAAACTTATGCGGATATCGTTCTAAGCACTAGTCAAAATTCAGTACTAGTTGGCTCATTGCCCTACTTTAATAGTCTAAGACGTGTTGAGGCCCTTGATGGTCAACTGAATCCAGAGCTGCGTGAGTGGCGTTTCAACGTGATTACCAATTACCGGTTTGGCGAGGGCCGATTTAAAGGGTTCAATGTAGGTGGAGCGGTACGTTGGGAGGATGAAGCATCGATTGGATACCCATTAGTTGAGATAGCAGATGGAGAATACAACATCGATGTGACCCGCCCGTTTTACGGAGACTACGAATTGAACGTCGACTCCTGGGTGGGATATCAGCGCGAGATAATGAACGGTAGGGCGAACTGGAAGATTCAGTTGAATGTAAGGAATCTGCTGAACGACCAGGATCTCATTCCGATTCGCGCTAATCCCGATGGATCTGAGATTGCCTGGCGGATACCACAGCCGCTCGAGTGGTCGTTGCGAAACACGTTTAGTTTCTAGCACAACAAATTAATCGAGGGTGGAAGGTGTCTGCCATCCTCGAAAAGCCATTATGCCAGAGATGACTAAGGAGGGTAAATTCCCAGATAGTTGGAAGGATTGAACGATAATTATGCCTTATTTTATTCGGATAGCGATCGCGGTTTGCTGCGTTGTGGCCCAATCCCAAGACTTGAAGCTTAGGGCCGAAGAGACGATAGGCCATTGGCGCTTTAACGAGGTGGGAAGCCAGGTCCTTCGGAACTCATCGGGAATAGGCAAGCTGTTGGACGCCAAAGCCGATGGCTCAGTAGAGGTTGGGCAGCCCGGCCCCTCTACCCGCTGGTTCCCTTTTCTGGAATCCGGAGCCCGGTCTGTGGCGTTCGACTCGAATCAGGGATCTGGTACGGTTTCAGTGGGGGACCCCGGAGGGGACAGCCCTTTGGACTTTTCGTCCGGTGAAACCGTAACGATTGAGGCTTGGGTCGACCTGAAGTCCATAAAGGGTAGTGGGGACGTGCTCTTGGTCGGCAAAGGCAGTGCGGGAGCGCTCAACTATGGTCTGACCGCGCGGCTAGAGAATGTGGTGTATCCTGCATTCCAGTACTCGGTTTTAGGGGAAGAAGGGAACGGCGAACTCGAACAGCTCAAATGGAGAGCGCTGTATGGCCTGCCTCTCGACTCGGGTTGGCATCATTTCGCGGTTACCTACGAGTTTGGCGATCCGGAGTCGCTAAGACTGTACCTTGACGGGAGGCGGCAGCCGGGGTCTTGGACCAGCACGCTGGAACCTTGTCTCGACCAGAGTCCGGCAGAGAACGACTCGCCTTTGAGATTCATGAGCCCGAGCGGAACCACGAGGATTACAGGCTCCATCACGGAGGCAAAGGTATCCAGGAAGGCATTGCAAGACAACGAGATGGCGGAACGGTTTTCGGTGCCGGTGCCCTACTCGCCGAGCGACTACCCCGAAAACAGAGTCGCAGTCGAATTGCTAGAGGAGGTGCCTTTTTCGCATGGATGGATTTTTGACACGTCGGAATGCGAGCCGATCTACGGGTACGACGAAACGGCTTTCGGCTTCTACCAGCTCCCCAACCGCTACGTAGGGACGGGGGTGCGTGGGAGTTGGCCTTCCCCCATGCTGGTCCGGGCCACGTCTCGGGTGGAGCTTCCGAAAGGGCGGCACACGATACTGCTGCGGGCCCACAGCACGGCGCGGCTTTCGGTCGACGGGGAGAAGCTAGGCGAAATCAGCTACCGGCAGTTTGACGAGGGCAGTCAGAACCCAGTGGACTTCGTACCGGTCCCGCCGACTCGTGAAACGCGCCGACTAGCTCCCGCGTGCCGGGAAGTGCTCTTGGATTTCCAGAGCGACGGTGGGAGTTTCGATTTCATGCTCGAGGTTCGCCTGGGGGGCAGGTCGGTGCGTACCG
Organism: Verrucomicrobiia bacterium; assembly: GCA_030424825.1. GTDB lineage: Bacteria > Verrucomicrobiota > Verrucomicrobiia > Opitutales > Opitutaceae > Pelagisphaera. Next base: position 4,280 of record JAUHWE010000257.1, on the reverse strand, counting down.
GCGACGTGCTTCGAAACGAGCTGGGAGAGACTGTGGTCGCGGTGAGACTCGAGGGAGAGGATGGGTTCTCGCTACTGGCGCCCAGTGCCAAAGTGCCGCTTACCGACGCAGGCTGGATCGCTTTTGCCAACGAACGAGAGGAATACTACAGGGATTTGGACAAGCGGAACCGGGTCGCTCTGAGAGCCAAGTTTCAGAAGTACTGGGACGATCGTCATTCTGCGGCAAAAGCGTACGTTCTGTCGCTTCCGAACCTTGAGCTTCCCAATTCAGTTCGAGAATTCGAGGAAGCTAACTATATAGACCGGTTTATCAATGCAGAGATCGATCGTGTTCTGCAGTTAAGCGAGAAGTCGGATGCCGTTGAAGGCGCTGTCGACTTCCACAAGGACGTGCTCCCGATCTTCGAGGCGCATTGCATCAGTTGTCACGGTTCGAAGGAGAAGGGCGGCCTGCGCCTCGACCAACGCGCTTCGGCCTTCAAGGGAGGGGAGTCTGAACTGCCTGGGATTGTCGCCGGCCAGCCGGAAGAAAGCGAGATCCTGTATCGGATTCTCACTGACGACTCGATTGACGTGATGCCGGCCAAAGGTGAGCGCCTTTCCGCGAGCGAGAGTGGAACGATTCGCAAGTGGATCGAGGAAGGGGCGGTCTGGCCGGACGAACCGCTGGCCTATCCATCCGTGACCCCGTCCTCCTCTGACGAGGACTTCGTCAGGCGTGTGTACCTTGACGTGGTCGGGCAGGTCCCGACGAAAAGGGAGTTCGAGTCTTTCCTAGCTGATAAGCGTCCGGAAAAGAGGCGGATCTTGATCGACAAGTTGCTGGACGATCCGAGATGGGCGGACAACTGGGTGGGTTACTGGCAGGACCTCCTCGCGGAGAACCCGTCCCTCGTCAACATGACGCTGAACGTGACGGGCCCGTTCCGCTGGTGGATCCACGAGTCGTTTCTCGACAACAAGCCGATGGACCTTTTTGCCACAGAGCTGATCACGATGCGGGGGGCGAGCGCGGCGGGCGGACCGGCCGGCTTTGGGCTGGCCGCGGAGAACGACGCGCCCGAGGCGGAGAAGGCGGCCATCATCAACGCGGCGTTCCTTGGGGTGCAGATGAAGTGCGCCCGCTGCCACGACGCTCCGTTCCATAGCAGCACGCAGGAGGACCTCTTTAGCATGGCGGCCATGCTTAACGAAGGACCCCTTTCAGTGCCCGATTCCAGTAGCGTCCCATCCAGCGTACTGGACAAGCCGAACTCCTTAATAAAGGTAACGTTGCCACCCGGCGTACCCGTTGACCCTAAATGGCCACTTGATGGGATTCTCCGCCCCGAAGATATTCCCGAGGTTGTCGGGAGCCGCGCGACCACGAGAGACACCTACGCCGCGGCGGTAACTTCTCCGACGAACCTGCGTTTTGCGAGGGTCATCGCGAACCGGCTCTGGGAGCGCTATTTCGGCAGGGGGCTGATGAAGGACGCAGACGACTGGGAAGTTGAGGAGTGCCTCAATCCGAATCTCCTAGAATATTTGGCCAGAGAGCTGATGTTGAATGGATACGATCTAAAGCATCTGGCTCGGCTTATTCTTAACTCGAAAGCCTACCAGCGTAGCTCCCTCACGGACGAGGACTCCAACAGGTTGTTCGCCGCCCCGCCTCGCCGGATGATGAGCTCCGAGCAAATTGTCGATTCGATGACCCTGGCGTTCGGGCTGGAATTCGATACTGAACCGCTAAATCTGGATCTATTCAATGCTCGCGAGTTTATATTGAACCAGAATCTGGAGAGGCCCGTGAAGCAATACTCGAGCTGGCGGGCTTGGGAAATGGCTGGGACGCCCTTAGATAGAGATCGTCCAAGTCTGATGTTGCCGAGGGTTCAAGCCGTGACTGATCTGATGGGGGCATTCGGCTGGAGGAGCTCTCGCTACGAGCCGATCAGTTGCAGAGAGGTTCCTATGAACCCGCTTCAGCCGGCTAATTTGGCGAACGGGGTGTATTCACTTTGGCTGACTGGATTGAGCGACGAGAGCCAGATGACGGAACTGGCGCTTTCGGACATCAGTTTGGATGAGCTGATAAACACCGTTTTCGTACGAGTCCTGAGTCGACCACCCAAGCCCGAAGAAAGGAATGCTTTCGCGAACTTGTTGAAGATTGGGTATACAGACCGGCGCGTTTCAAAGCAGGCGGTTGCAGAACACGCGCCCGTTGAAGGTCCGATACCAGTGCTGGCCTGGAACAACCATTTGAGCGTTGAAGCGGTGGAGCTGAGAAGAGAGCAAGTGGAGGAGCTGGAGAGCGGCCCGGTCCGGACTAAACGCTTGAAACCGGATTGGCGAAACCGATTCGAGGACGCGCTCTGGGCGCTTCTAAATTCACCAGAAACCATATCAATTCCATGAATACAGTAGACGAAAGATTTGATCGCAGGAAGTTTCTCAAGACGTCGTCCAAAATCGCCCTGGCGGGAATGGCCGGAGGCGGGTTCGGAAATTCCTTGGCGTCAAGCGGCAAAGCACTCGGCATGCCGCCGCTTGGCAAAGCGGAGCACTGCATTTTTCTGTGGCTTGGGGGCGGTGTCGCCCAGATCGACACATGGGACCCCAAGCACTTCAGCAAGAAGCCCGGTGTGGAGCCGGGGTCGTACTATCCTTCAATCGAGACGTCGGTGGACGGGATCCGGGTGTGCGAGCATCTTCCGAGGGTTTCCAGAATCATGGAAAGACTGACCATTGTCAGAACCTTGACGCACGAGATGAAGGCCGAGCACAGCGCAGCCACGATGCGGGTGCATACGGGGCGCCCGACAACTGGCACCATACGCTACCCCTCCATCGGATCTATAGTTGCGAATCAGCGGGGGTCCTTGGATCCCAACATTCCTGCCTACGTGGTTGAAGGCCTGCCTAGCGCATCCCGGGATCCCGGATTCTTGGGGCCCGAAGCGGGATACCTATACGTGACGAACACTGAAAGCGGTCCTAACAGTCTACGCAGACATCCGAATGTGGATGACCAGAGACAGTTTAGAAGAGAGTCGTTGCTTGCTAGTTTGAGAAGCTCCCTGCGCAGTGACGAGTGGCTGGGAGACTACGGTTCAGTCGTGGAAAGCAGTTTGAAGCTAGCTGGCCCCGGATTCATGGGGGCGTTCGACCTTGAATCTGAAAGTTCGCAACTAAGGGCCGACTACGGCCCTGATTTTGGCCAGCGATGCCTCTTGGCCCGCCGGATGGTGGAGCGAGGCGTGAGGTTTGTTGAGGTTGCTCACAACATGAACTTCGTGAACGGAACGGGTTGGGATACGCACCAAGCAGGCCAACTAAAGCAGCACATACTCATAAAGGAGTTGGATGACGCCCTGTCATCTTTAGTGCTTGATCTAGAAGCGAAGGACCTGCTGGACAAGACGCTGGTCGTGGTGGCTACCGAATTTGGAAGACCAGGTCGATTTGACGGGGGTGGGGGGCGAAGCCATCACCCAAATGCGTTTAGTGTCGTGTTCGCAGGGGGCGGGCTTCGTCACGGACAAGCAGTCGGTGTGACGGACGACTTGGCGGAAAACGTGCTGGAACGAGAAATTTCAGTGCCAGACTTTCTCGCCACCATCTGCGCAGGCATGGGAATCAATCCGGCGAAGGAGCTCCACACTCCGGACAATCGCCCCGTCCCTATTACGGACGGGGGCCGACCGATTCGCGAACTTTTTTCCTAGGGAATGCATTTTTGAGGTCTGGCTGTGTAATTTCTGGCTAGGGCCATAACAGTTGGCGAAAGCGAGAGGGTTCGATTCAACCCCAATACATCGACGCTTACGGTTGTGACAAAAGGACCGTATCGATTGAATATAAACGCCTCTCTTGCAGCTCAACAAGGAGGGTAAACAGACTGTTTCGGCGATTTGAAACATTGCTAGATTGCCATTTTTATTCGCTACATACTTCTGTAGCTAGGGCTGAATCTCACAGGCGCCGTAAGAATGCGAGTAACGGTCGAGTTCTCCCAGAATGTGTTTCAGTTTTGCTCTGTCAATAGTAAGGCGACGCAGACTGTATTAGATTTTTAGCGGGTAATTTGGTTCGCAAAGTAAAAATGGGAGAATTGGGTAGCGATGTGACAGAGTCAATTTCTTGCCCACCGACCAGATTTAGGATAGTCGGCTCTTAAAAAGAGTTTAAGTATCTTATTATTAGATACTTAACTACAATAGATTGTTGATTGGATGTCCATAAACGGCCAAAATGGTGCCAAAAACTGGACAACTATGAAAGGAAAGCCAA
>JAUHWE010000256.1 GCA_030424825.1 Verrucomicrobiia bacterium | reverse complement strand
AAAGCGACGATCGCAACTCGGATCTTTGCCACACCTTCGAGGGCATCGAACTACTGGAATCAGCCGATGTCCTTATCCTCAGCACCCGGAGGCGATTTCCCAAAACGAATGAGCTCGCCGCAATCCGAACGTTTATCCAATCGGGCAGACCGGTCATCGCGGTCCGCACCGCCAGCCACGCCTTTGGCGCTCGAACGAAAGGAACCGGCTACCAGCCGCCCGAGGGTCACGCGTCGTGGAACACCTTCGACACCGAAATTCTCGGCGCCCACTACACGGGTCACTACCGTGACATCGAAGGGAAACCGACTTTAGCCGTCGAAGCCTGGATCGAAGAATCCGCGTCGAACCATCCGATTGTTCAAAACCTGACCTTCAGCGGCCCCCTTCTCATCGGCCACAAACTCTATCAATACGAAGACCTCGATCCGTCGGTCAACGTGATCATGAGCGCCCGGCATTCAAGCGGCGAGCCGGCACAGCCCATCGCATGGACCAACGAATCGGGCGGAAAGCGCGTATTCTACATGTCTCCCGGCGGTGTCGAAGAAATGGCTACCCCCGAAATCCAGTCCCTCCTTAAAGCCGCCATCCTTTGGGGCCTGGATGGAGCGGCAAAATAGAGGTCTCCGAGGAACATCATCAAGGTAGCGGGCGATCTCCGAGCGCCCACCCAAACTATACGGCAATGGGCGCTCGGAGATCGCCCGCTACCATTGACCGCAACGAAGTCGGGTCCTCAAGATAGCACATCCCATGTAGGGGCGTCGCTTGCGCCGACCGCAGAAGAAGATCACCTCCACGTTCCACACCCCGTCCCCCTTTCTTTTCGCTCGACCCCGCTATATTCGAGCCCAATCATCGCCGCCGTGTACCCACGGAGATTTACCCTAAAACCGATTCTCGCCGGCATCGCGTTGGCGATCGGAGTTCCCCTTTCCCACGCTCAAGACGCCAATCACCCGCGCCCTAAAATAGCGACCGATGGCGGGCTCACCGCGACGGAATCACTCGCCAGCCTAATCCCCGGAGACGGTCTCGAAATCGACTTGATCGCTTCCGAACCGCTCATCACCCAACCGTCGTTTCTGCGCTTCGACGCGCGCGGCCGCCTCTGGGTGGTGCAATACAAGCAATACCCCACTCCTGCCGGACTGGAAATCAAGAGTCGTGACACCTTCTGGAGAAACAAGTACGACCAGGTGCCCGCCCCTCCCGGCCACCCGGACCACGTCCCCGGAGCGGACCTCATTACCATTCATGAAGACTCCGATGGCGATGGCGCGTTCGATCAGGTAAAGACCTTCGCGGACGGGCTCAGCCTAGTCACCAGCGTCGCCTGGGACCGGGACGGCGTCTGGGTGCTCCAGCCGCCTTACCTTCTCTTCTATCGCGACGAGAACCAGGACGACATCGTCGAGGGAACGCCGGAAGTCCACTTGCGCGGTTTCGGGATCGAAGATTCCCACTCCATCGCCAGCAGCCTCAATTGGGGACCGGACGGCTGGCTCTACGGCTCCCAAGGCTCCACCGTCACGGCCGCCATCGAAGTGGAAGGACGAGACGACCCGCCGATCAAAAGCGTGGGGCAACTCATCTGGAGGTATCACCCCAAAACGCGGATCTACGAGATTTTCGCCGAAGGCGGATCCAATATGTGGAGCTGTCAGTTCGATTCAAAAGGACGGCTCTACGCCGGCACCAACGAGGGCCGGAAGCTGGGCTACCACTTCATGCAAGGCTCCTACAACCGGAAGAACTTCGGCAAGCATGGCGAGCTCTCCAATCCGCACGCCTACGACTACTTCGACGGGATTGAAGAACCCACGTCACAGCGGGTGACCACGAACTTGCTCGTCTATGAGGAAACGTCGTTTCCCGAACGGTACCACGGATCGATGATTACGACGAACCCTCTCGCCGGGCGTGTCCTCGCCTCCAATCTGGTGCCCCAAGGCCCGACCTTTCACGCCGCATCCATCGATCTCATCGTCGATTCCGAAGATCGCTGGTTTCGTCCCGTCTATACGGATACAGGTCCCGATGGGGCGCTCTACATCGCCGACTGGTACGATTCGCAGATCAACCACATGGAAAACCATCAAGGGCGCCTCAGCCCCAAGGACGGACGGATCTATCGCGTTCGCCCCCAAGGCTCCTACCGGTTTCCGCAAATCGACCTGAACGAACGGTCCACCCGAGAGCTGGCGGAGCTTCTTCGCGACAATCGACGCTGGTACCGGGATGCGGCCCGTCGCCTCCTTAACGAGCGACAGGACCAGTCGATTCTCCCCACCCTCCAAGATTGGCTCAGAAAGGAAACCGGCCAGACTGCCCTTGAGGCGCTCTGGGTTATCAATTTACTAGGAGAATTCGATCGTGCTGAACGGCAGGTCGCTCTCGCCCACTCCAATCCTCATGTAAGGAAATGGGCCATACGCCTCATCGCGGATGACTATGACGCCACCCAGGAAGAGTATTCACTTTTAAAAGCCATCGCGAGCTCGGACCCTCACATCGAAGTCCGACAGCAATTGGCCTCTTCCGCCAAACGTCTGCATACGCCGGAGGGTCTCGCCGTCGTGAAAGAACTGCTCAAACGCAACGAGGATGCCTCTGACCGCTACGTTCCTTCGTTTGTCTGGTGGGCGCTGGAGTCCTTTGCCACCAAGGATCCCCGACAAGTCGTCGACCTCTTTGAAGATGTCTCGCTTTTTGAATACGCCATGGTCCAAAAGCCGATGCTGAATCTCACAATGAGGCGATTGGCGGCGGAGGGAAGCCGGGATTATCTAAGGGAATGCGCCCGGCTCTTGAGCCTCGCCCCGAGCCAATCCGCAAAGGATCCGCTACTGGCTGGCTTCGAGGAAGCTTATCGGGGCCGCTCCATGACCGGTTTGCCCGAAGAGCTCCTGAGCGAACTCAGCAAGGCAGGCGGCGGCTCTCTGGCTATGCAGCTCCGCCAACGGATCCCGGAGTCAATCGTGCGAACCAAAGCCGCTCTGACCAGCGCCGCCACCAGCGAAGTCGATCTCCAGAGGATCATCGAAACCTTGGGAGAAGTCCCGCAACCCGCCCTCCTGGGCACCCTGCTCGAAGCGTTCGAAGACTTTAGCGAACCAACCCAGGAAGTCGCGCTATCGGCCTTGCGAGCCTACGACGATCCCAGAGTCGGCATCCACATATCTCAGTTGTACCCAAATTTTTCAGACAATCTGAAAACCGCTGCCCAAACCCTTCTTTCGAGCCGGACCAACTGGGCCGCCCATTGGTTGAGCAAGGTTCAATCGGGGGCGATTGCTAAAAACCTCGTCCCTCCTTCGGCCATCACGAGCCTTCGTCACCTCGACGACTCAGCCCTCAATGCGACCATCGATGCCATCTGGGCAGAGTCCGCCGATAGCGCCGACTCGCAACACGACGAAATCGAGCAAGTGCGCTCCCTTCTCTACAGCGACTCCCATGTGCCCGACCCCTACCACGGGAAAGACCTCTACACCCAACGCTGCGCCGCCTGCCACACGCTTCATTCTGAAGGCGGGAATATCGGACCCGAATTGACCGGTTACCAACGCCAGGATCTGCAAAGCCTGCTAGTGGCCATTTTACGCCCCAACGCGGAAATCAGAGAGGGATACGAAAACTACATCATCAAAACCAAGGACGGCCAAACCCTAGCCGGGTTCATCGCCGACCAGGACGAACACGTCATTGTCCTCCGCCCCGCCGGAGGCCAACCCGTCCCCATCGAGCAATCCAACATCGAAAGCATGCAAAGCGCCGGCATTTCCCTCATGCCCCCCGGACTCCTCACCGGCCTCGACGCCGCCTCCCTCACCGATCTCTTCTCGTATATCCAGTCCTCGCAGCCGCTGTTTAAACGGATAAATTAGAGAATTTAAAGGAGCATCAAAATAGTTTGATCACCATGCTAGCGTTTACCTAGAAGGTAGTTTTCTAAATAAATGCCCAATAAGTCTCAACCAAACCATCCTATGGTTACATTTTTACCGACTATCACTTTGTAGGTCGTCTCGCCGAGGCGACATTCATCCTAATCGACGGGTCAACCACCGACAGGTCGGGTTCTCCGACGCCCCGCCCTACAGTTCGATTCACGCGAAAAATTCTATTTTTAGACACTCTCTTAGTTAATCGAGATTCTAAATACTTCCGTTACAACGCCTAGGCAACTAATATTCCGAGTATCGGAGAAGACACAATAAGTATCAATCGATTGATTCGATTCAGATTCTTATCGAGCCATATTCCCGCTTTTGCCTATTGTGGCGGATTAATGTAATTCGAATCCTGTCACTCTTTACTCTATAAAGAAATGGACTGGAGATCCCTTAAATAGATTCTCCAACAGTTTGAAAGGTAGGCCTGCATATCCCTAAGCAGCCGTATTGGTTAAATCGTTTTCTTCCGAATAGTGAGAAGGGCATAAGCGTGACTAGCAGGACGGTTAAAGCTGTTTTCAATACACGACTGCTTGCAAAGCCATACTCCGAGATTATCGTGGAGCGATGGCCGGAGTTGTACGAGCTACCTAGCTGGACCTCATCTTCTTTGCATTCCAAAGCGCGGATTTCGCCTGTGGTGGCGTAATACCAAAACCCGAATTCCGTTTGCTCCTTCAGTGAAGAGCAGGTGGTAGGGAAATCTCTTCAGATCGGCCCTTCTGAGCTTTCCAGCCACCTTACGGAATCGGGCTGGGTGACTCTCGATCTCATGGACGAGCACGTCGAGCTCACGAAAGAAGCGGTCCGCTAGTGCAGAACCACCCTCTTCTTCGTAGTAGCTCAGGACAATCCTGAGATCTCGTTGGACTAGTTTATGGAAAACCAATCCCACTAATCTCGACCTAGTTCTTTCTTAAGATCGTTCCAACTGATTTCAGATGAGGGATTTGATGATAGATCAGCATCTCTTCTGAGTGCCTCGGAAACACCTTCGTCTTCGTCTGAAAGAGTTGCTGGCAGGGAGCAGAGCAGGTCCGACGCTAGGGTTGCTCTCTCGGCATCGGTCAAGCCCATAGCCTCTGCCTTGAGTGTCTGAATGCGTGTCATAACTTGGAACTTGGTCAAATTTCGGATAAACGCGAACTCAATTTTTAGTCGAACGTCAATCCGTCGACTTTTCCCTTGGTGGTGGTCAATGGAGTCACTTCCCAGTTTGCTAGACACGGCTTTTATTAGTGAATAAGCGGTATCCATTTTTTATCTCGGATGGGCTCACACCGTCTAGAGCCAAACTGACCCTCTGGCCCTTCTTTGCTAAATGCTGAAGCTTTCCATTTTGCATTATTCCTATTACTCTCGCCGAAACGGTGTGGTTCAACCTTCTGAAAAAGACGTATTGGCTCAATCCGACAACGCCGGAATGAACGTAACCAACTACGCTGGCGTTTCCCTCATGGTCTTCCACGGATTCGACGACAAACTCGAAATTGTTTCGGCGCTGACTAAACAGGAAATAGCAAGTTAGACCACTTGCGACTAGCAGTATCCATAAAATAATTTCCATGTCTTATAAAAACTCTGTTCTAGATTCATGAAAGAAGCAGAGAATCAGCAGTCCATAGTATCTATATGCATGTTTTTGACCTATTGACTCAGATGCTCTAACATTTCTACTGATGCCCTATGGATAAGTTGGGCAACCATTATGGCAAAGTAGGAAAAGGCCACACTGATGGCTCCCCCCATCATTAGACTCAACAGGGCAGTCTTTGTTTTCTGTTTGCCTGAAATGAAATTCTTGGTCGCTGCGATCATTATGTATACACCAAAAAAGCCCGGAATGCCGAAGAATAGAAATAAAAATACAAACACAAAGATCCCCATGAGCATCCAAGGAATGTCTGTAGCGCTTTTATCCCAGCCTAAAATTGGCCCAAGGAAAAATGTCGCAATACAAGCCCCAGCCAAAATCAGCGGCGATAGAAGCACCCACTTCAGAATCTGTGTCCAGACATCGAATCGACCATCTCCAGCTGCCGTTTTTGCTCCGGCGGAATCCTCCGCAGGGATCGGATCGACCCCTTTGGCAATTCTTTCTTCGTTTTCGAGTCGATCCAGCTCCTCACCAAATTTTTCAATAGGGTCTTCTTCTTCTTCGAAACCCTCCCTCCTTGCTCTTTTGTTCGCTCGGTGTTGCTCGATGAATCCGAAAATCCAGGATAGAATGGCAAACGGCAGGAAATAGATCCATGCCTGTCCTAGGATTCCAGAAAATCCTAATAACCAAACAAGGATAAAGACGTAAACCGCCATTTCACCCCAAAAGGTAGACTTCCCTCCTCCTCGCCAATCAAACGGTTTGTGAAAGCCGTAAATACGTCCAACAGTTGAATACAGGAACCCAGCAAGCACGCCAAGCATGCCCACAATCCCAAATATGCGGAAAGCCCAATCCTCCCAATTGGCAGCTACGATCTCCATTTTCGATTCTTCGAACGACAGAGTGACTCAATCGGCACACGAGCGCTCATTGAGTCGACAGTCTTGTTGAACGAAGCCGCAGCACGGCTCCTGGGGTTAGCGTTGAACATCTGAGTTGGATGGTTGGCAGTCCCTAGCGAGACTGCCAGTGTATGAAAAAATGCACCTAAGAGCATGTCTAGTAAATATCCCCGGGGCAACCGTCTTCGTTCGCAGAACTACGCCGAGTCAAGAGCCCCGAGGCATTTTAAGGTAGCGGGCGATCTCCGAGCGCCCACACGATAGATATGGCAATGGGCGCTCGGAGATCGCCCGCTACCAATGTCAGCAACGAAGCCACCGACCACTCGGGGTCTGCCACAAGCTTCGAGGTAT
>JAUHWE010000255.1 GCA_030424825.1 Verrucomicrobiia bacterium | reverse complement strand
GCCACGGGCTCCCGACAGCTGCGCGCCCAAAGCCGAAATGTCTCCGAAGAAAACGCCCCCTTCGACCCTCCCTCCAAGATCGACTACCAGAACATCGCCAGGCTTTGATTCTTCCGCGGCACGTGAATGGTATTTCGAGGTCCACCCACCCCCTTCTGCTAACGCTTCCATCGCTTGGTCGAGATCCGGACGACGCGGCAAGTAGCGAATGGTAACAGCCCGTCCAATCAGTCGTTCGCCTGGCAAGGTCGTTTCTAGTCCATTATGGAAAGTATTGGTGTAGCCCATTCCACGAAGCACCCCCCAAACCGTTTCCAAAGGCAGTTCCTCAAGTGCCTTTAGCTGCGCATCAGTCGCCCGTGTCTTTTTCGGATTCAAGTAATCCACGGCGGGATGCCAGGTATCCGAATTGTAGCGCAGCTTTTCGGGAGCTTCCACATCGCCCGCTTGAAGCATTGAAACTGAAGCGAGCGCTAATACGAATACGGAACACAGTGCCAAAATTTTATTGGGGTAGAATTGCATGGTGCGATTCTGCCGACCAAGCCATTTGTTGTCACGTCATTAAAAAAGCCGTAGCTCACTCGCTTTAGCGTGAGCATCTAAAGGATAAGATTCTATGACAAACAACAATGCTCACGCTAAAGCGAGTGAGCTACTCTTTGCCCGAACATCGTACGATTGCCCTACCCGTTCACCATTTGATAGAATTATCGTACTATTAAACACTCGATAATTGAATACACATCGAAAGTGGGTAACATTTGCTTCGAACCTGTTTCCCTCCGATATTAAATATTCCTATGCATTATCGATTACTACTCTGCGCACTGTGTCTAACCGGTTGCCTGACGGCCTGCACAAAGGGGCCGGAACAGGTGCTCAACGAGGACTGGGTGAAAGAGGCGGCTACCAAAGCGAACGCTGTTTTATCTCGGAGCCTGATTGCCTGGAAAGGGGAAACGCCAACCTTTGATGGGCAAATCGGAAAAGGGGAATATGCGGACGCTTCACACTTCACCTGGACCGATGAATGGGTGGAGGCGATGAAACAGGAAATCACATCTCCGGAAGATCTTTTTTTCGAAGGTTGGGTGAAGCACGATGGAGCGCATTTGTATTTAGCCTTCGATATACAGGACGACATCTTCTATGGAATCGAAACTGAGCGATGGATATCACCTGAGTATCCATTTACCCATGTGATTGGGGAGCGCGAACGAGGGCGTCCTTGGTTTGGCGACATGATCGAAGTACTTATCTACGGTCGATTGCTGGACCTGAAAGCTCCGATCGATGACGTGACCGGAGACGGTCGAGGGATCCAGATCATCTATAACCTTACCAAATCGCTTGAGGGTGGAGTCGGTGTTCCGGGAATGCTGCCCCATGGTCCCAACCGCACGGTGGAGAACTGGGAAAACAATAAGCGGTGGATTCTGGAGGATATCATTGAGAGCAAAACTGAAAGGTATGATGCAGACAATCGCTACACCGTCGAAATACGTATCCGTCTGAACGGAGGCATTGAAATCTCCGAAGGCATCTACTGGTCAATGGATACTGGGGATACGCCGATAGGATTTAATTTGGCGATTGGCGATGTGGATACACAACATAAGTCGCCGGACAATATTCTACACCACGAAACTTGGTGGGCGGGGAAATGGAACAGCAGCGACCCCAATACTCGTAAAAAATATTGGGGTTTGTTGGTAATGACTTCGAAGAAAAAGGTACTCGATCGCAAATAGATGCCTGAGGTGTGCCTATTCCATAGGCCTCCACGGCTCTGGCCCATCGTCTTTTTTCTGCAGAAATTTTGCGTCCACTTCCTGGTACCATTCGTGGAGGCGGGAACGCATCTCCGCCACACGGTCGGGATGCTGAGAGGCGATGTCGTTGAGTTCGCCGATGTCCTCCTTCAAATTGTACAGATGCACGCGTCCGTCCTCGAAGCGCTCGATCAGCTTGAAGTCTCCCTCCCGAATAGCGGCACCGGGGATGCCTCCTTGGTTGCTGTAGTGCGGGTAGTGCCAGAACAAGGACGAGCGATCCAGCGATCCCCCTCGCAGGGCGGGAGCCAAATCCAACCCGTCAATCTCGTGGGCGACATCAACGCCTGCGGCGCTGGCCACGGTTGGGAAGAGATCGATCGAGGAAATCAGCTCGTCGCTGACCGCGCCTGCCTGGGTGACTCCTGGATAGCGGACAATCCACGGTTCGCGGATACCGCCTTCATAAAGCCAGCCTTTCCCCCCGCGCAGGGGCAGGTTGCTGGTCGGCAGCCCTTCCGAGGTCGCCAGCCCGCCGTTGTCGGAGGTAAAGATCACAATCGTGTTATCGGCGATGCCCGAGTCCTCGAGCTGCTGCAGCACCTTGCCCACGGCTTCGTCCATGGCTTCCACCATAGCCGCGTAGACGGCATGCTTTTGCAAGATGCGCACTTGTCGGGGCTGGTCCCCGTAAATCTGTTCTTCCGTTCCGAACTCGGGGCCTTTGATTTTGGCCGCCCGAGCTTCGTATTTCGCGACCAAATCCGGACGCCCCATGAGAGGGGTGTGCACGGAATAGAATGAAAGATAAGCCAGGAAGGGCTTGTCTTTATTATCATCGATGAACTGGGCAGTGTCGCGGGCCAGGCGGTCCGGCAGATGATCGCCTTCCGGGCTGTCCGGAGTCATTTGCGGATTCTCGAAAGGTGAAAAGTATTTGTTTCCTGTATACGGACCCCCTCGAGTATGACCGCCCACATTGATATCGAAGCCGCGGTTCTGCGGGAAGTACTCTTCGGATTCCCCCAAGTGCCACTTCCCCGCGAAAAAGGTTGCGTAGCCCTTTCCCTTCAAGGCCTGGGCGATGGTGATCTCGTCCAGGGGCATATTGTCGTTCAAAGGGGCCGGATTGAATCTTCCGCTGCGTTTCCCGGAGAAGAAGTTGGTCGCGTCCACACGCGTGGGATACTTGCCCGTCATCAGGGCATAGCGCGTGGGCGAGCACACCGGATTAGCGGCGTATCCGTCAGTGAAGCGCATGCCGGACTTGGCTAAAGCATCAATATGGGGCGTCTCGTAAAAACTGTCTGGGTTGTTGGCCCCGATGTCCATGTAGCCCAGATCGTCGACGAGAAACACGACGATGTTCGGCGGAGTGGACTGTTCGCTCGAACAAGCGCTCAGAAGCACCGCTAACAGTAGCCCAGCGCATATTGGCAGATGTCTAAACAAGTCTTTATTGAAACGTCTCATATTGTTGTTAAGATTAGTGAAGATCTTTGAAGCTCGTGTCATTAAAATTTGGATTTAATCGTATTCAGTCCCACCCCCAGCAGTTTTTTAGCGAGCGGGTCGAGGGCTGGTTCCGATCCGTGGAAGTGATAGGTTTGCTGGACATGGGTGAGCGTTTCTCCCGGCTGAAGCGCCGAGGCCGGTGATGACGTCTCCAGCTCGTAGAAGGGTCCCAGCGGCGGCACGCCCGGCTCGGGCGAACCGTCGTTGTAGGAATTTATCACATCGCCTGCATACGGTTTTTCCTGGATTTCCCACATCGAGTTCACAAAGCCGTTTGGGGCGTCCTGCACATTATAGGTCACAATCGTCAGCACTCTTCCTTTCGCATCGTAACTGCCGGCGATCCCCTTCGAGCGCTGCGGGGTGACCCCGATTTTCCCCCTGCGGGTCCCATCTCCACGGAAGTAGAGAATGTCGTCCTCCACCTTCAGGTAGTCATCGGGCACCTTGCCAAAATAGCTGTCGTTCACTTTGGGGCCCAATTCCGCTTCCGATCCCGACTTGAAGGGGATGACCACCGTCGTTTCAGGGGACGGGTTGTACATTCCCAGGATCCAGATCGACAGTAGCCCCGTTTCGGGACGCCACTGCTCCGTTCCTTGGTTCGTAATTCGGTTGTCCGTTTCGTAGGCAGCTAACTGAATGTCCTTGGTCAGCTCGAGATCCAGCAATGACGCGGCATCCGCAGCGCCGAGCACCCGCACCGCTCGATCGATTCCTAGCTTAAAAGTCGCACCACTGTAATTCATCAACTCGCACTCATGACTAAACGTAGCCGAATCCTCGCTACGATCGACCAGTTCGAACGAATCGGTATCAATGGCCGCCGGGGTCTTCCAATCGGAGAACTCGAACTTCGATCCTGGCTGGAAGAACAAGCCATACTGCCCACCTTCCGGCCCCAGCCAAAAGCGCTCCTCTCCCCCGAAAATATAGATATGCTCCTCTAGGGTTCCGGCCCGCTCCGCCTCGGGTAGTATTCCTTTCTCGATTACAGGACGGTTTATCCAGCCAAAGCTCGGTCCACCGATACGGTCGTAAGTGCTGGTCATGACGCGACCCTGATAAGCCGGCACCACCGCCACCGTCGAATCCCCTTTGGACAGGACAACGACATCGGTGTGCTGCTGCAAAAACGCCACATCCGACGCAAAGGTCCCATCAGCGGAAAGGGCACCCCTTTGCTGGCAAGCGGTCTGCCCGGCGAGGATTAACGTTAAAAGAGAAACGGCTGAAATGAGCTTTGCGGGTTTCATAGAAAAAGGGTTAAGATTTCGGGCGGTAGGTTTTAAGAATGGCTTCCATCTCCTGAACGACTTCCGGAAACTGGTGGTAGAGATTAATGGTCTGGCTCAGGTCCTTTTCCAGATCGTAAAGCTGGGCGGGCTGTGCATCCTCTCGGATCTTCCCGTTAACAATATCGCTGTTCACACTCCCGACATAGGACACGCTAACCGGTCCGCCTGCCCCATGATCACCCGGGCCACCGTTAAACCCTCCCGATCCTTGAGCCCCGATATACATCCACTTGCCCTTGCGAAGGGATAGATGGGTCGGCTGCCGCGGGGCGAGAACGAGCTGGTCACGCAAGGGCGAAGTCGGCTCGCCCAGCAAGGCGGGCAGGATATCCACCCCGTCTCTTAACTGAGCGTCCTCCAAGGTCTGTCCAGTTAAAGCGGCTACCGTCGCGAGCATGTCCACATTGCATATCAGTTCGTCGGATACGGTTCCCGCTTCGATTTTTCCAGGCCAGCGAGCGATAAAGGGAACGCGATGGCCACCTTCCCAAACGCCGAACTTGAAGCCCAACAGGTCGCCGTTCTGACGGTGCCCGGCCTCAAAGGCAGCCTGCCCGCCGATATTGAACATGCCGCCATTGTCGCTGGTGAAGATGACCAGCGTATTGTCTGAAAGGCCGTTATCCTCAAGACTTTGAAGCACCTCTCCCACGATCCAGTCCAGCTCGTGAATAAAGTCGCCGTAAAGCCCCGCCTCACTCGTTCCCTGAAACTGTTCGTGCGGCGTGAAGGGGTGATGGATATTCGTAGTGGATAAATAGAGAAAAAAGGGATCGTCTTTTTTCTCCGCGATCCAGTCCACCGCTTTTTCCGCCAGAACCGTACCCACTAAATAGTCATTGTATCGCTTATGCGCTTCCACTCCCCCTTTGAATCGATTGGGAGTGCGCCGCCCCGCTTCTGGCGGGATGGGCGTGACCGGGGTCGCCTCCGGATGGGTTCCCGGGCCTAGGTGGATCAGCGGATCATCCGGGTCGCCTCCGACAATGCGGTCATTCTCTACGTAGACAAAAGGAGGGCCACTGTTCACCAATGGCAATCCATAGAAGTAATCGAATCCGAGATCCAGTGGGCCCGGGCGAGCCGGTTTCTGCCAGTCGGTTTCCCCCACCCCAAATCCAAGGTGCCACTTGCCCAGTACCGCAGTCGCGTATCCTTTGTTTTTTAATACATCAGCCACGGTCAGTTTATTTGGCTCTATAATCAGCCCAGAGACGGGAGACAAAGGTCCCCACGCTCCTTTGCCCCCATTGGCCCTAACGGGGTATTCTCCCGTCAGCAAAGCATACCGCGAGGGCGTGCAAACCGCGGAAGCCGAATGAGCATCGGTAAATCGTTTCCCCTCCGCTGCGAGCCGATCAATGTGCGGCGTCTGCACTTTCGTGGCCCCATAGCAACCCACATCGCCATAGCCAAGGTCATCCGCGAAGATTAAGACCACATTGGGAGGAGCCGACTCTACTGCTTTCAACGCCAGCGAAGTCAGCATTGCGGCGATGATTGGAATAAAAATTCGAGGGCGTTTCATTAAAGCACTAGTATATAAAAATTCTAAATAAATAAGCATTCGTGTGCTAAAGATCCTTTAAGGCGAGAGCGTCCCCACTCCGCCGGAAATGCACATACGAGCTGCTTGTGCGGCAGAGCGGGGATGCTCTTGCCCTACCTTTTCGAGATCCTTCGTTTGTGTAAAAGACATACTCTAGTATATTAACGGCTGCGCTTTTTGGTTCAGTCTCCAATATCTCCATACTGAAGTCTTGGCTCCTTGAGCCAGGCTTGGAGTTCGTGCTTTAGTTCATCCACGATTTCCAGATTTTCGGCTAGCAATTCACGCTGCTCGTAGAGGTCGGATTCAATATCATAGAGTTCGACAGGAACTCCGTCTTTAGCCAGCAGCTTCCACTTTCCCTTGCGGGCAATCTCCGTCGCGTAGGGTTCCGGTTTCGGGTAGTGACGCTGGAGATTCCCGTAGAGGTGAATCTGCCAGAAGACCGTTTCCCGATCGAGCCTATCGGCTTTTCCCGCCAGGAGCGGCAGCAGGTCGACTCCATCAAAGGAATCGTCCCTCGGAAGCGGAACTCCCGCCGCCGCGCAAAGGGTCGGCAAAAGATCGTTGGAGTGGCACAGTTCGCTGGATACACTTCCCCTTGGAATATGCCCCGGCCATCGAGCCAGCCCTGCTACTCGAATGCCGCCTTCGTGTAGGTCCGTTTTTCCGCCTTTGAGATCACCGATGTTG
>JAUHWE010000254.1 GCA_030424825.1 Verrucomicrobiia bacterium | reverse complement strand
ACAATTTTACCTGAGGGTGTATATTCCTTTACTTTGAAAGCGAGAAGATGGGGGACGAGATAGTTTCCGTTGGAAAGCTTGCGAACCATGCGGGTTTGCATATGGATCCGATCCGTTTCAGGTTGCAGGGGAACTTCAATGACGATTTTGCCTTGTGGGTCAACTTCTAGAAGCCTTGGAAATTCTCCGCGTTCAACGACGAGCGTGTTTCCAGAAGGGAGGCGATTGGCGGTGCCCAATTCTTTGTTACGAGGATCCAACTGGTAGGACCAGATAACGTTGTGGCTGTCCTTCTCAAATTCTCTAGCCTCGTTTCTAGCCGAAAGGAGGATGTTTCCGTTCTCTAAAACCATGCCATCACGAGAACCACTTAGTCCAAGCCACACAACTTCGCTTTCCTCATTGAAGATAGCGGTTAATTTTCCACATATGAGAAACGAGTGACGAATGCCGCGGTCACTTACTTGACGCCCGGGAGTGACTTCGGGAATGGGATTGAACGTGCTGGAGTTGCTCAAGGCCTTTTGGGTCACGCCCATGGATTTGTTGACATCCGGATTTCCGTAGATCGTTACGCTAGGTCTCGCTGCACGAGCCTTTATTAAAGCGACGTTGCTCACTTTTGTATTACCCAAGAATAGCTGACCGCCTTTCGGCACCTGCAGATCTGCGAGCCCTGAATCGGTAAGTTGCGTTCCAAATAGATTCAGATACTTGATCCCATCGAGTTGATTGAGTGAATCGACAATTTCATCTCCGAATCTGCCAAGGCTAAGATCCAGCCAAGTAGCATTCGCAAAGGTTTCAATCCACTCAGGAACCTTGGCAGAACGAGGAAGCAAAGCGGCTCGAAATTCGTGTACATACGGTCCGATGCGTTTCAGATCTTCAATGGCAGATGAGTCGATCCGAGTAGCAAGACTCTGGAGGTCGACCACAAGGTTAGAGGAGTTTTCTGCTAGCTTATCTACCACCGCTCCATTCTCTCGTAGTCGCTTTACTGCGGAAAACACATCATCGTCCAGGAGCTTTTCGAGCGAGAGCTTTCCCTGGCTCGTCGATTCATTTTTCGCTCCACCGTGTATCCAGCGAGCAATGGTTAGAATTTCGTCTCCGCTGGGAGCGTCTTCACCCTCTGGTGGCATGGCGTATTCATCTTCCGGAGGAAGGAGGAGGTACTCCATCAGTGGACTCGTCATTGGGGAACCCGCATCTATGGCGACTTTGTCGCTGTCGCCTGGAGTCATCAGTGCTTCGTATGACTCTAAGCGATACCCGCTCTTTTGCTTATCGGGACCGTGGCACTTGACACAGTACTTTTCAAGAATGGGAGCAATGTCAGTGTCGTAATCGAATGTCTTTTGGGCAGACAATGTAAGCGAAAGGGCGAGGGAAAGCGTGAAGAAGGAAAGGGATCTCATAATCTTGGGGAAAACTAGCCTAGTATTTGATCAAGTGATTTGGAAAGTCCACCATCCTTTTACTGGTGAGTTGCTTCATTACCTGCGTTATCTGCTTCTTGTCTCCTGTTCCCAGGACCGTTATGGGTTTTAAAAATGTAGGCCGGTTCGTTGACCCGGAAAACTGAAGCTAAAGTCAGCGAATTCGCCCTACAGATTTAGAATACTAAGGATTGTGGTGCTGTAGAGTATCGTTGGGGATCGGATTTTCGTTTCGAAGCATTTGATTTCTTCCAGACCTGGTGCAGAAGCACGGTTCTAGGGAGTGTCCAATAAAAACCGATTTCCTCAATTGATCTAATCTGTAGAGCGAGTTGTCAAAGATCCTGAGCTAGATCGAAGGGATGACGCGTCGATTAGGTTGAAAGTCGACTCCTCCTTCGCATAAAGCTTCGGCAGGACGCAGTCAGCCACCGACTTGTCGGGGTCTTTGACGAGACGACCTACAGAATAATAGTGTAACGCAGATGGGAGATAGACTAAGAAACTGTCCGATAAATAAATTTTTCGCGTGGATCGAACTGTAGGGCGGGGTCGCTGACCCGCCGATGATTTGAAAGTCGCCTCAGCGAGACGACCTACAATATAGAAAATCTAATGATAGATGTGTGAATATGGGCTTGAATACGAATTATTGGACAGTCTTTAAGACTTATTGGATACTCTCATTCAAGCGAAACGCTAACTAGGGCGAGAATCCTGTGTGGCGTCTAATCTTTCCGTTCATTCGATGTAGTTGACGGGGGATTCAGAGCTTGCGGTCGCCCCGCTATTTTTAGAAAAGAGATGGGTGCCACGATCTAAATTTCAGCAACATATATTAGTAGTATGAACTGCCTTCCAAAATTCGTTATTCTAACCCTTTGCTTCCTTTTTGTATCCTGCATGCCGGTCGAAGAAAAGGCGAAGAACATTCTTCTGCTATCTGGTCCCAAGAGCCATGCCTATGGGCATCACGAGTGTAATTCAGATATCTCCGTTCTCGAGAACCTGCTTCAGAGGCAGACTAAGGCAACGTTTAATACCAAGCTGTTTTTGAATGGCGCGTGGCCGGAGAAATCAGAGCTCGAGAGCGCGGACGCGATTGTGGTTATTTGCGATGGCGACGAGAAGCATGTCATCAAAGACAGAATGGCTGAGTTTGATACTCTCTTGGAAGCGAACCGCGATCTTGGGCTCTTTTTCGTTCACTACGCGACGGTGCCTTTTGGTAGAAAAGAGCCCGATTTTAAAGGGACCTATTTCAATCGATGGATTGGTGGATTTTATGGAGGAGATAGTAAGAATAAGACACTTACAAGATACTCGCATATAAAGAGCAAGCTTTCCGACCACCCTGTAAATAGGGGGGTAGCGCCCTATACGATTTTCGATGAAATCTACTACCGGATGGAATTTGTAGAGAATATAGAGCCAATCGTGATAGCGGAATCTATAGACGATGTTCCCGTTTTTAACTCACCGGTGGAACGGATGAGATTTGGCAGAGACAATGCCCAAGTCGCCACCTTTGAGAGCGAAGAGGAAAGAACGATCTTTTGGAGCTTCGAAAGAGAGAATGGGGGCAAGAGCTTAGGAATGACGATGTGCCATATTCACAAAAACTTCTGGACGAACGAGAGCATTCGTAAACAGATGATCAACAGCGTTGCGTGGATTGCGGGACTGGACGTTCCTTCAGGGGGCTTCGATGCTCTGGATTTAACGGAAGCACAGCTCAATTTGAATCACTCATCGCCCGCCGAAGCAGAGTAGTCACTTCTCTATGCGAGTGTCCAAGGAATCTAAACCAATATCCCTGCTTACGCTATTATTTTGTAGGTCGTCTCGATGAGGCGACATTCGTCTCAATTGGCGGGTCAGCCACCGACTTGCCGGGGTCTTTGACGACCCACCCTGCAACTTCAATTAATTTAAAAAATTGGACTTACTAGACACTTTCTTACGGATTCTCAATATCCGGTCTTCTCGGTTCGTCATCGAAGAAGCGGGCGTTGGCTCCAATCCGATCGATGTCGCCGATGTCATTGCGGGCATGTTCCGCTAGGCGTAACAGTCTATCAACTACACCTGGATGTTGAGAAGCGACGTCTGTGCTTTCGGCGATGTCTGTTTCCAGATTGAAAAGTAGAGGACGCGCAATATCGAAGACGTCTTCCGGTTTGCTGTAGTGTGCCCAGAATTTATCCTTTGGTCTTGCGACGTGGAGCTTCCACGGGCCGGACCGAACGGCTTGAAGTTGCGTGCGTTGGTAGTAGTAATAGGCATCCGTGGGACTCTTGGCCCCATCAACGCCATGAATGAGGTCGCGAATGTCATGCCCATCGATGACTCGGTCAGTGGGAATCTGTCCCTCGGCGAGCTTCGCGATGGTCGGGAGCATATCCATAGTCGAGGCGATTTCCTTACAAACAGTACCTGCAGGAATTTTACCGGGAGCCCACGCGATGTAAGGCACGCGCAACCCCCCTTCCCAGGTGGAGGTTTTCGCACCTCTCAAGGGGAGGGCGGACCCGCCATGGGCTTCGGCATCCGGACCAATCCGTTTAAGGTGGCCTTCGCTATGGCCGAGATACCAGGGGCCATTGTCGCTCATATAGAAAACGTAGGTGGATTCTTCCACCCCTTCTTCTTTCAGCGCTTCAATTATGCGGCCTACATTCCAATCGATCTCTTCAATTACATCCCCATAGATTCCTCCTTCTGATTTTCCTTCGAATGGCTTTGATCTTTCCAAACGGATGTGCGGCATGGTGTGGGGCATATAGATAAAGAAGGGACTGTCCTTGCTGCGCTTAATAAATTCGATAGCTTCTTCGGTGTAGCGGCGAGTGAGCTGACTCATGTCAGTATCCATCTCGATGATGGTTTCGTTGCGAACCAGGTTAGCCCGCGAATCGTTGCTGCTAGGAGTGCCGAAAAAGTAGTCAAACCCTTGGTGCGTGGGCATCAGTTCGGGAGCGTAGCGTTTCGGGTCTTGGGAATGTCCCGCGAGGTCCCATTTCCCGAATGCGGCCGTGGCGTAGCCCAAAGGTTTCAGCACTTCGGCGATGGTGACTTCTTTGGAATGGAGGTAGGTATGCACGTCGACCCGGTTTCCCTTTGTGGCCACGCGGAGTGGATAGCTCCCGGTCATCAAGGCGGCGCGGGAGGGGCCGCAGACCGTTTGGGCATAGAAATCGGTAAACCGCATGCCTTCGTCGGCCATGCGATCGAGATTGGGCGTACTTATATTGGGAGAACCAAATACACCAATGTCCTGATAGCCCTGGTCGTCAGCGAAGATGAGGATGAAGTTGGGTGGTTTTGTATCGCCATCGGCTCGGTACGACGGACTTGCCACAGGCGGCGGAGATGTAGATGCACGGTGTTGCGTGGCCAAAATTCTCGAATCTCCAATTTCGCGTTGATCGACGCCGCGGGAACGGGCGCTGCCAAGCGACTGGCGTGTCTCCACCGCTTCCTGTAACAACGTTGCAACTACTTCTGGGTTGGCATCGGCGGTGTTGCGTGTTTCCCCGATATCGATAGAGAGATTCACAAGAAAAGGCTTCTCCAATTCCAGGAAGGTTTCCTTGCCAGCCTTTTGCCACCAGGGAATGTCCTCGGTCGTTCTAGGCAGATGAAGCTTCCACTCGTTCTTGCGTATGGCTTGGAGGTTATTGTCGTTGTAGTAGTAGTCGATTTCCCGAGGTGGTGTGTTTGATTCTCCTGTTAAAACTAGCCAGACGTTCTTGCCGTCTAGGACTCGATCGTTTGGAACTTGAATTCCCGTGACCGCAGCGATCGTGGGCAAGATGTCCATTGAACTGATAGGCGTATCACACACGAGACCTGCCGGTAGGTGATTGGGCCAATGAAAGACGGCTGGTACCCGGTGCCCCCCTTCGAAAGTATTGAACTTACTGCCGCGAAATGGTCCCGAGGAATCATATTCGCCGGCGTAGCGAGTAAGTGGCCCATTGTCGCTCGTGAAAATGACGAGTGTATCCTCAGCGATGTTCAAATCGTCCAGCGTATCCAGAATCGCCCCGGTGCTCGCGTCGAGCTCTTCGATAATGTCGCCATAGTCGCCCGCTCGTGAGGTTCCCTTGTAGTCGGGATTGGGCTCGAGCGGAACGTGGGGATAGTTGTGGGCCAGATAGAGGAAGAAGGGGCGATGATGGTTGTTGTTGATGAACTCGACCGCTTTTTCGGTGTAGTTGGCTGTCAGCATCGAGAGATCGGTGACCTCCGCGATAACCTCACGGTCTTTGAAGAAACGTTTGTCGTGACTGAAGTTAGTGGGCAAGCCATAGTAGCTGTCGAATCCTTGATTGAGTGGGTGGAAAACATCGTCGAACCCGAGGTGCCACTTCCCGATCATGCCCGTAGCGTAACCCTTATTCTTCAATAGTTCGGGAATGGTGATTTCGTCGGGATGCAGGCCGAGATGCCGGTGTTCGGGCCGGGCTGGGCTGATACCGTTGGGAATCCCTACTCGTTGCGGATAGGAGCCGGTCAGTAGTGCGGCTCGTGAAGGCGTGCAAATATTGGCAGCGGTCCGGTAGCCCGTAGCGCGTACGCCTTCTGACGCCATTTTGTCAATACGCGGCGTATCGATAAACTCCGAACCGTAGCAGCCCAGATCGCCATAGCCGAGATCGTCGGTTAGGATCAGTATGATGTTGGGAGACTTCGGTTCTGCCGCATGCGTTGTCGCGGACGCGAATACCGATAGACTGAGAATCAGTGAGGCTATTGTTCTAGGCTTCATAAGGATTTTTGGAGCTATACGCGATATTTGTTAGGAGCCTAAATATTGTAGTACTGTCGCAGGAATTCAACACTTGTCGGACGCACTCAAAAAAGATGATTAATTGCTAGTTGGGTTTTGATTTGAAATAAAACTGAAATTCTATTCGACGGGTCGTCGTTTCTCCCACATGGCAGGATCCATTGTTAGATCACCCTGTCCTACGGGTTGGCCACTAGGATTGGGGATCAGCTGCTTCGGATTTCTGTAATAAGCAACAGGACGAACATTAGAGCCCAGATGTTCCGTTCCGTCCCCGAGGTCAGCTCTCGCCGCTTCAATATACTTAGTGAGACGTTCCGCGATTTTCGGATGCTGGTCGATGAGATTGGTCGTTTCGCTGATGTCATTATTCAGGTGATACAGTGCGGGCCGACCTTGGTCTCCCAAAAGATGTAGTTTCCAATGGCCGCTGCGCACCGCTTGTATTTGGTTTCTATTGTAGTAATAGAAGGCTTCATAGGCGGAGCGAGCTCCCAGTTGGCTGGATAACAGAGGCCAAATATCATTGCCGTCGATCGTCCGATCCGTTGGGGCGGAAGTCCCCGCGAGGCGAGCGAATGTGGGGAGCAGATCCATGGTGCTT
>JAUHWE010000253.1 GCA_030424825.1 Verrucomicrobiia bacterium | reverse complement strand
TGGGCCGCGTCGATTAAAGTGGGGATCCTCTTCTCGTTCGCGGCTTCGATGATTTTTTCGATCGGATTGACCGTCCCGATTGCGTTGGAAACGTGGACGATCGCGGCAAGTTTAGTTCGAGGCCCCATCAAAGATAGGTAGGCCTCTAGATCCAAGTCTCCGTTGTCGAAAATCGGCGCGACTTTAAGGATGGCGCCGGTTCGCTCGCCAAGAAGTTGCCAGGGAACAATGTTTGCGTGGTGCTCCATGTAGGAGATGAGGATCTCGTCACCAGGAGAAAGGAGAGGCTCCACGAACGAATGGGCGATGAGATTTACCGACTCGGTAGCTCCACGTGTGAAAACAATTTCCGATTCGTCACGAGCGTTCAGGTAGTCTGCCAATTTGGTGCGAGCGCTTTCGTAAGCTGCAGTGGCTTCGGTGCTTAGCAAATGAACGCCCCGGTGGATGTTCGAGTTCTCGTAGGTGTAGTAATTCGTAATCGCGTCGATCACCGATTGCGGTTTCTGAGTCGAAGCCGCGTTATCCAAGTAGACTAGCGGCTTCCCGTTCACTTTCCTTTTTAGGATAGGGAAGTCGCCTCGAGCCTTTTTGAGGGCTTCAGGAATGGTGGGTGGCGTCGGTCGATTGGTCATCGGATTTCGTAGAATGCGGTGTTTAGGACAAGACGAGGGCGTCCTTGGTGTCGATTTAATTTGGTGTCATTCCCGGCAGGAAGCGGTTCTTGACTGGAATCGGCCTTGGGGAATGCGGATCACAGTTTATCGAAGGGAGGGCTTGCGTAGAAGGAATTGGGCAATCATATACCCGAAATGCCCTTTAACGGTCTAGGACTTTCAGATTCTCTATTAAAAGCGATTGGTGAACTCGGATTTGAGAAACCGACGCCTGTTCAAGCAAAAGCGATCCCTTTGATCCTCCAAGGTAAGGATATCATCGCATCCGCCCAGACTGGCACGGGAAAGACGGCTGCTTTTGGGCTGCCGACACTGGATCGACTCGAACCTGGGAAGCGCATTCAATGTCTTGTCCTCGAGCCGACTCGTGAATTGGCCCAGCAGGTTGTCGATGCATTGGAAAGCTATTCGAAACACCTAAGTACCCGAGTAGGAGTGGTTTATGGAGGAGTGAAATATGGTCGGCAACGAGAGATGCTCGATAAGGGAGTCGATATTCTCGTGGCGACACCAGGACGATTGCTAGACCATATTGGCCAGGGGAATATTTCGTTGAAGAATGTCCAGGTGCTGATTCTGGACGAGGTCGATCGCATGCTCGACATGGGTTTCCTGCCGGATGTGAGCCGCCTCATCAAGATGTGTCCAAAGGATAGGCAAACGCTGTTTTTCTCGGCTACCATTCCAGCTGCCATTCAATCAATGATGAAATGGGTTCTCAGCGATCCAGAAGTGATTGAAATCGGACGAAATCGTTCGGCTGCGGAAACGGTGACGCATGCATTTTATCCGGTCGTTCAGCAGCAGAAGTATGACTTGCTGATCAAATTGCTGGAGCAAACGCAGTTTGAGAGTGTGCTGATTTTTACGCGGACGAAGCTAAATGCGGATTTGATCTCAAGGCGGTTGGAGCGGCTAAAGCACTCCGTCGCGGTTTTACACTCCGACAGAGCTCAAGGTGAGCGAACCGCAGCATTGAAGGGATTTAAGTCGGGTAAGTTTGAAGTACTGGTTGCGACCGATATCGCTGCTCGCGGACTCGATATTGCCGGAGTGACCCACGTGATCAACTATGACGTGCCGCTCAACGCGGAGGATTACGTGCACCGTATTGGCCGTACCGGCCGGGCTGAAAAGGAGGGAGATGCGTTTACCCTTCTGACCGAAGACGAGTTGAAGAACGCGGCGGCAATCGAGCACTTTGTGGGTCAAAAAATCGATCGGAAAAAAATCGAAGGTTTCGACTACATGTATTCCCGTCTATTTGAGGAAGAAGAAAAAACGGCGTCGCGAAAAGCGAATAGCCGAGCCTACGGCCGACTTTCAAGATAGCTGCTCGACTCACTTTCTGAGATCGACGACGGGCAGTCCGATCGTCTGGTAAAACTGTTCCCGAATCCGGGCGAGAGCCGCTTTTGCCTCAACCGAACTTTCGCTCAGTATTTTGAGGTTCCAACACGGGCTGCGATCAAGCTTGCTCGAACCACATAAAAGAGTGGGGGTTTGTTGTTCGTAAGCGAACTGGAAGAAAGGGTCATTTTCGTTTAGCTCCGGAGCTGAAACGTAAAGAGAATATACATACGGATTTTCGAACGACGCTTTCCAGCCAGAATGGGATTTAGCAGCAGGTGCGATATTGCCCGTCTCAAGGGCAACTAGCTTGTGGTCGTAGTAGACTTCGAGCCGATTTTGAAACGTATCGAATGCGAAGGTTTCGCCAGAGGCCACGCGACCAGGAGCGAGGGCTTCGATAAAAAACAGCCTTCCACCGGCTGCAATATTGATTCGAGTTCGCTGTTCAAAACGACTGTGTGCTTGAGGGATCAACCACTCAGGGTGGGTTTCTAGGAATCCGTTTGAGTCTAGGTTGAAAACCTGCTTCCAAGCAGCCTTGCCGGTATTCATCTTGTGAATTCTGAGGGCTGTGGGATTAGAGAGTACTAGTTTGGCGGAGCGCTCCACTGAAATATCCAGCTCAACTTGATCCCCTTCGAGCATCCCCGCAGTGGGACTCATGACATTCAGGAGAAGTGCAGATCCGTTCCAGTAGGGTTTACTGACGTGGATTGGGGTTTGGTGGGCCTTTCGTGTCAGAATGGTTTGACCGGCATCGTTGGTGGATGCGGTAGCTCTTAGGAATCCGTGTAACCGCTTCCTTGATGCGGATTGTGGAGTTTCGGTTTTCAGCTGAAAAGTGCTTCCTTTTTGAGCCAGTCACACACGTCCGAAACTCCCTTGCCTGATTTAAGGTCGCAAAAGAGGTATGGGCGTTGCCCGCGCATTTTCTTGCTATCGCGATCCATGACTTCCAAGTCTGCCCCTACGAAGGGCGCAAGCTCGGTTTTGTTGATGATCATCAGGTCCGAATACTGAATGGCGGGTCCACCTTTCCTTGGGATTTTATCTCCCTCGGCGACGTCAATTACGTAGATAAATGCATCCACTAATTCAGGTGAGAATGTTGCCGACAGGTTGTCTCCGCCGCTCTCGATGAGAATCACCTCTGTTTTCGGATTGCGTTCGATCAAGTCGTTGATCGCCGCCATGTTCATGCTGGTGTCGTCTCGAATAGCTGTGTGAGGACATCCGCCGGTTTCAACTCCCAGTACTTTCTCGGCTTCGAGGGCCTCGTTTCGGACTAGGAATTCGGCGTCCTCTCGGGTGTAGATGTCATTTGTTATGACCGCGAGTTCGAAGGATTCCCGTAGCTCCTGGCAAAGTTTGAGGACGAGCATCGTCTTTCCGGAACCGACCGGTCCCCCGATTCCAATGCGTACGGGTCTTGAGAAGTTAGATTGAGTCATGTCTTCGGTTTTCGATTGGGTGCTAGGAAATAAACAGACGGGCGTAGGCTTTCTCGTGGCGAGCGGATGCAATATCGATTACCGGATTGAACGCTCCCGCCCACTCTTGGTCAACTCTCAGGGACTCCTCAACTAGTTCAGGCAAAGTGACGAGCGCTCGAGTAAGTGTACGTTGAGCGGCTTCTTGCCCGATTCTCATGATCTTCAACGCGGCAGAGCAAGGGGCCGCAAAGGCTTGGTAGGCCCAAGATGCGAGAGCGGCGTTGAGCGGAGTTTTCTGATGGATACGTTCTGCAGCAAAAGCAGTAAGGTGATGGGGCATGACTTCGCCCCGAATTCGAAGGGCTTCAAGAAGTTCAACTTCTTTACAGGGCCAAAGTTTGTTCAACAGCTGAAGTCGCTGTTTCCCTTGGGTCTCACTAGCAGAACGTATTTCGGAACTGAGTAGAGATGCTCCGATCTCCTGATCAATTCGAGCGATATCTGATTCGTGCCCGTCTAGCTGAGCAGTGTAAGTGTACCTTAAATACGGTAATTCGAATTGGGACAAGTTGAGTCGCACAACCGAACCCAGATAGGATTGCAGTTGCTCATCAGTTGTAACGATCCCGCAGGCAACCATCTCCTCCAGTCCGTAGGAGTGAGCATAGGAGCCGATGGGGAACAATGGGTCGACTGTCTGCAGCATCGAAGACAGCCAAGGGTATTTGTCCTCCGATGCTAAACTGCTAGTGGTGGTGCCCATGAGATACGATAACCGGTTCGAATACGGCTTCGATTTCTGTATAGTCGATGTGGTTCCTCTCGAGCATTTGGCGAACAGCAGGATCGTCTTCCGCAATTACCGCATCTTCCTGAAAATCCGCTGAAAAATGGAGATTGCCCACCATCCAGCCGTAGTAGGCTGCCTGTTTCCGGTCGGCAAATGGAATGCAAAGCACGTTTTCTGGAGTTTGCTCGATCTCATAGCGTGTTTCTCCCGTTTCGAAAAAAGGCGTGCGGTTCTTGAGGGGATGGGGGAGATCGAATCCGAACTCCGTGCCGTCGTCGGCCTTGGCTCGCCATCGGCGCTTAGCGAGAGTACGGCGATCGGTTTTGAGAGGGATTGTTCGCTTGGTTGTTTCCCCGGGCGCAAGATGGTTAGTGATGAGTTCCATAGTTCGTCTAGAAAAGAAAATACCTTTGGGCGAGTGGTACCTCAGCAGCTGGTTCACAGGTCAGGATTTTGCCATCGGCCTTTACCGTGTAGGTTTCTGGGTCAACCTCTATTTTCGGTGTCGCATTATTGAATACCAAATCTTTCTTAGAGATATTGCGGGTGTTTTTGACTGCGACCAGACGTTTGCCTAATTTGAGTTCTCTGTCACGGCCTTCCTTGAGAAAACTTTCGCTGACGAATGTTACGGACGTGCTCAGCTTGGCTTTGCCGTGCGATGCGAACTGAGGCCGATAGTAAGTTGGCTGCGGAGTGGGGATGGAAGCGTTTGGATCTCCCATGTTGGCTAGCGCGATGAGGCCACCTTTTAGTATGAGTTCAGGTTTGGCTCCAAAGAATGCGGGTTTCCAGACTACGATGTCTGCCAATTTCCCAATCTCGAGCGACCCGACTTCATGCGATACTCCACAGGCGATGGCGGGATTGATGGTGTATTTGGCTATGTATCGTAGCGCCCGGAAATTGTCGGCAGCTGGATGACCTTCGGATTCGAGCTTTCCGAATTGGGTCTTCATCTTGTGCGCGGTTTGCCAGGTCCGGGAAATCACTTCGCCAACGCGACCCATCGCTTGGCTATCGCTCGACATTATGGAAAATGCTCCAAGATCGTGAAGCAGGTCTTCTGCGGCGATTGTTTCCGGTCGAATCCGGGATTCAGCGAAGGCGACATCTTCTGGTATTTTTGAATCCAAATGATGGCATACCATCAGCATATCGAGATGCTCATCGATCGTATTCACTGTGTAGGGACGCGTCGGATTGGTTGACGATGGCAGGACGTTGAGTTCTCCGCAAACCTTGATAATGTCGGGAGCGTGCCCACCTCCAGCTCCTTCTGAGTGAAATGTGTGGATGACTCGGTTTTTGAAAGCCTTTATCGTGTGCTCAACAAATCCGGACTCGTTCAGGGTGTCGGTGTGGATGGCGACTTGAATGTCCATTTCGTCGGCCACGGAAAGACAGGTGTCGATGGCACTAGGGGTCGTTCCCCAATCCTCATGGAGCTTGAGCCCCATCGCGCCCGCTCGTACCTGCTCTCGAAGCGCTTCGGGATTCGAAGAGTTGCCTTTTCCCATGAAGCCGAGGTTCATTGCGTATTCGTCAGCGGCTTCAAGCATTCGGGAAATGTTCCAGGATCCCGGCGTGCACGTTGTCGCGTTGGTCCCCGTTGCGGGTCCAGTGCCGCCTCCAGTCATGGATGTTATCCCGCTCGCCAGCGCCTCGTCGATCTGCTGGGGGCATATGAAGTGGATGTGTGAATCGAATCCTCCTGCGGTAACGATATGACCTTCGCCGGCGATCACTTCTGTAGACGCTCCGACGATCATGTTTTCACTAATCCCGTCTTGGATTCCGGGATTGCCGCCGTGACCAATGCCGGTGATCCGGCCATCTTTAATGCCGATGTCTGCTTTGATCACCCCAAGTTTAGCGTCCAGTATCGTAGCATTCGTGATGATGAGATCGAGAACGTCCTTTTCAACCGCTATGGCGGACTGTCCCATGCCATCGCGAATGACTTTGCCTCCTCCAAACTTTATTTCGTTTCCGTATCCTCCGTTCTCAGCGATGAGATCGCGTTCAACCTCTATGAAAATTTCGGTGTCGCCCAGTCTAACCTGGTCACCAACAGTAGGGCCGAACATCTCGGCGTATTGGGTTCTGTCAAATTCAAGGCTCATTGGTTATATTTGATTTTGGTTGAACAATCGAATTGCTACTGCTGGCAGATTAGAGGTCTCCATCGACTTTGTTATTGAGTCCGAATACTTGTCGCGAGCCGGCAAGGGCCACGAGTTCAACTTCCTTCGTGTCCCCAGGTTCGAAGCGAACCGCAGTTCCCGCAGCTATATTGAGACGGAATCCTCTTGCCTTTGTCCGGTCGAAGTCGAGGGCTTCGTTCACTTCAAAAAAGTGAAAATGGCTTCCCACTTGAATCGGGCGGTCTCCCTTGTTGCTAACGGTCGTTCTATAAGTCTCGAGCCCGACGTTCGCCTTTAGTTTCTCGCTGGTGGATTTGGGAATAATTTCTCCTGGGATCATTGGATAGGATTGTGAACGGTTACGAGTTTGGTTCCGTCAGGGAAAGTAGCCTCCACTTGAACCTCATGAATCATTTCGGGGACACCTTCCATTACATCGTCTTTGCT
>JAUHWE010000252.1 GCA_030424825.1 Verrucomicrobiia bacterium | reverse complement strand
CTATCCGTTTGCCCGCCCGCTGTATTTCTACCACGACGCGAACGCCGAGATGCGCCCGATCGTAAAGGAGTTTGTGGATTTTTGTCTAGGTGCCAAAGGCCAGGAAATCGTCGAGTCGGTACATTTCATCTCCATCCTTTAGGGTTGGGTGAA
Source organism: Verrucomicrobiia bacterium (assembly GCA_030424825.1). Lineage (GTDB taxonomy): Bacteria > Verrucomicrobiota > Verrucomicrobiia > Opitutales > Opitutaceae > Pelagisphaera. The sequence goes on along the minus strand of JAUHWE010000252.1, from coordinate 6,696 downwards.
TGCTAAAGAACGCGGGTCAGATACCTAGCCGAAAAAGGAATGAGCAGCCAAGATCCTAGAGACCGATACGATTTAGGTACTCGACAGAAGTCGTTTCTTGGCCTGACCAAAGAGTCTGCCTTGAAGGGCCTTTTTGGGGGGAACGCATTCGTATCGATTGTCGTTCTGGGCTTAATCACCTTTTTCCTGTTCAAGGAAGGGGTTGGTTTCTTTGGCCAGTACCGGGAAGACCTTTCAGTCTATCGCAAGTCCGGAACCTTGCAAAGCGAGCAGCTCAGCGAAAGGGGACTCGAATTCAAGGAAGTCAAAGCTATCCTCCGAAAAGACGAAGACTTCTTCTACGATTTCGAGGATCTCGCCTTTCCACTGCGCGAGCACATTCTCGAGGCGAACGAGATCGTGGCGACGGCTCGCGACAGCTACAACGAGATGCTCGATCTGCAAACGCATCGGCAGAACCTCCTTAAAGCGGGGAGAGACAACGAAGCGCAAAGTCTAGAAATCCCGGAAGTCGATCTGGAAATGATGTTCGGGCTGGTCAAGGGAAAGGAAAGCGAATTTCTGGAAATCAATCGACGATTGGAATCCGACATCCCCAAACTGCTTGAGAAGGCTCCCGAATATGAGAATCCGGAACTGAATGCCAAGATGGTTCAATTTAAGGAACTGGTGGGGATGTTCCTTTCCGATATTCCTGGATATGAGTTTCAAGTTACTTCGTGGAATCGGGACGAGTCTGTGAGTCTTGGGGACGCGTTCACCTCCTTTGTCTTTGGAAGGGAATGGGTGACCAATAGTTCAATACAGGATTGGTATGGGATTGTTCCGCTGTTTTCAGGGTCTCTTTTGGTGGCGGTGATCGCGATGTGTTTTGCCATTCCCTTTGGGGTGGGGGCTGCCGTGTATGTGAATCAAGTCGCTAATAACGTTGAGCGAAATCTAATAAAGCCCTATATTGAATTTATTTCGGCGATACCTTCGGTGGTGATCGGGTTTTTCGGGATAGCGGTATTTGGCACTCTATTACGGAACGTTTCTGGTTGGGACGCGTTGGCTTGGGTTGACTTTTTTCCTCTAAGTGAGCGTCTGACCGGTTTTACGGCGGGCTGCTTGATTGCTTTGATGGCAATCCCCACGATTTTCACACTGGCAGAGGACGCTCTCAATAATGTGCCGATTGCGTTTAAAGAAGCATCGATGGCCATGGGGTCGACCAAGCTGCAAACGATTGTGCGTATCATCATCCCCACGGCATTATCGGGAATCATATCTGCGGTTCTGCTTGGGTTCGGCAGGGTGATTGGTGAAACGATGGTCGTACTCCTTTGCGCTGGAAACCGTATCGAGATTCCGCAACTCTCGAAGGGGGTTGGGGTCTTTTTCGAACCGGTACATACTATGACCGGAATCATTGCTCAGGAGTTGGGAGAGGTCGTTAACGGCAGTCTTCACTACCGGGCCTTATTCGTGGTCGGGCTAACGCTATTCCTGATCTCACTTCTTATAAACTACTTCGCCCAGAAAATCGTCCTCAAGTTTCAGATTTCACGAGGCTAGCCTGAAGATATGTTAACTGCCACTAGCAATTCCAATAGTTCAATGGAGCAAGCGCTCTTTGGAAAGCCGTCCAAAGCGAAGTCGGTCGAGCGGACAGTTTTCTGGATGTTCCGTTTGGCGACCTATTTTGTATTGCTCTGCGCGGCGGTGATTTTTGTGGATATTTTCTACAAGGGAGGAAAGACGGTGTTTCAAAGCGAGTTCCCTTTTGTTAACTTGGAATTCCTCTCCGAATCGCCTCAAACCCTACATGTATTCGAGTATGAGGGACAGAAATACGAATTGAGTGACTCGAAATTTCGCGAATTTAAAGATTCGATTGACGAGACCATTGCAACGGAAACCTATGCCTACTCAGGTGGAGGGATTTGGCCGTGTATTGTTGGCACGCTGTTACTAGTCGTAGGAGCGATGGTGATCGCCCTCACGCTCGGCGTGCTCAGCGCCATCTTCTTGAGTGAGTATTCTCGCCCCGGGAAGATATTGAATTCAGTAAGACTCTCCATCTTGAATTTGGCGGGAGTGCCGTCGATCGTTTTTGGAATATTTGGGATGGGTATGTTCGTTCTCGCGTTTGGATGGAATGTGTCGTTGATCGCGGGATGGTTCACATTGGCGTTTATGGTTTTGCCGATCGTCATCTCGGCCAGTGAAGAATCGATGCGGGCGATTCCGCAAGGCCTTCGCGATGCCTCTTTGGCGCTCGGGGCCACGAAGTGGACAAGCATAAGGACTAATGTGCTTCCATACGCGATGCCGGGGATTTTGACGTCATCAATTATCGGAGTTGCCCGAGTTGCTGGCGAAACGGCCCCAATCATGTTTACGGCAGCCTATGCGTTGCGAGACCAGTTGCCCTGGCAAGGGCTCGAGCACTGGTACGATTTCTTTTTTCAAGGCGTGATGGCGCTGCCTTACCACATTTATGTGGTGAGTGCCAAAATTCCTCAAAACGAGTACACGTCGCGAATGCAGTACGGTACTGCGTTTGTCTTTCTATTCATAGTCGCAGGTATTGCCTTTGCCTCGATTTTGCTAAGAATCCGCATGCGGAAAAAATATCGCTGGTAATGCCAATCGTTGCAGACAGACTCGAAACTAAAACAAGAATGGATACGCCGAAAATGGAATCTCCTTCAGATGAGAGAAACCGTTCTCTAATCAAAATTTCTGATTTCGATTTTTTTTACGGGGACAAGCAGGCTCTGTTTGATATCAATATGGATATCGCGGAGAGGGAAGTAACGGCGTTCATTGGTCCTTCGGGTTGCGGCAAGAGTACGCTTCTACGCTGCATAAATCGGATGAATGATCTGATCGATATTGCTCGAATTGGAAGGGGTGATGTTCGCGTGAATGGGATCGATATCTATGATGAGCGCGTTGACGCGACTGAATTGCGTAAGCGGGTGGGGATGGTTTTCCAGAAGTCGAACCCTTTCCCGAAAAGCATTTACGAAAACGTTGTCTACGGGTTGAGGATTCAAGGAATCAACCGGAAATCGGTCTTGGACGACGCAGTTGAGAGATGCTTGAAAGGAGCGGCGCTATGGGAAGAGGTAAATGACCGTTTGGATACTAGTGGTCTAAGCCTTTCGGGGGGGCAGCAGCAACGATTGTGCATCGCTCGGGCACTTGCCGTGGAGCCGGATATCCTGCTTATGGATGAACCCTGTTCAGCTTTGGATCCGGTTGCGACTGCGAAAGTGGAAGAGCTTATCCACGAGCTCAAAAATCGATACACGATAGTGATTGTGACTCACAATATGCAGCAAGCTGCTCGTGTATCCGACAAAACGGCTTTCTTTTACATGGGTAAGCTTGTCGAGATGAACGCTACGGACCAAATATTTATGAGTCCCGACAACGAGCAAACGGAGGCGTACATTTCGGGGAGGTTTGGCTAATGTTTATGGAATTGTATTTTTCAGGCGTTCAGTCAGTTATAGTAAAAAAGTGCGTGTTCCGATAAAAGATAGGCTCGATTGTTTGGAGTAATCGAAAATTGGAGACAAATTGATAATGAAGAGATATTTCCACGAAGAGCTCGAGACAGTTCGGTCCAACCTTATGCTGATGGGGGAAAAGTCAGTTGAGATTACTCATTCAGCCATGAAGGCATTGTTGGAGGGGGATCGGATACTGGCCGATAAAGTCATTGAGTCCGATGATGTAATCAACGAAATTGAGACGCAGATTGACGATGAGGTGGCTCGGTACATTAGCTTGAGAGCCCCGGTTGCCCGAGATTTGAGGCTCCTGTTCGTTGCGGTCAAAGCGAGCCATGATTTGGAACGAGTTGGAGACGAGGCTTCTAGTATCGCGAATCGAACCAAGAAGATTCTTGCGGAAGGACCGATGGATCTTGGCTTTGGGCGCGTTCCCAAGATGTGTGAGCTCGCCGTAAGCATGTTGAACGAGGCCCTGCAGAGTTTTATTCAAGAAGATGAGAGTATCGCTTATTCGATTATCAAGCGGGACAAGGAAGTAGATGCTCTCAACCGGGAGAATTTTAGCCAGTTTGTGGAATTGATGAAAGTCGATCCCTCAAAGGTCGCTAGCTGTACAGAGATGGTTTTTATTTCCAAGTCGTTGGAGCGTATCGCGGATCATGCCAAGAATATCGCGGAGGAAGTGTACTTCCTGCTGACGTCCCAATCGCTGAAGCAGGTAATTCGAGCAGAACGGCAGGGTTCGTAGAAGGATCCGGTTCCTCAGTTACTCTGAGGATGTCAGCCATCGCATGGGATTCCTGTTTCCCGACGGGTATTTTGACTGGCACAAACGGGGTATTAGGGAGTCATTAGCCCCAAGGCGCTTTCAGTTCTGACTTGCTTGCCTTCTCTGTGAAGGTTCGAATGCCGCGATTTGAAAGGGTCACCCCATATTTTATTCCTTTAGCAGCATGGCAAAATATCCTAAATTAGTGAAAGCGTGTTTTAGCTTGGCCGGGTTGTTTCTGGGTAGTCTTTCGATCGCTCAGGAAGAAGAGAAGCGGATCGACCTAAAGCGGAAAGCCCTCGATGAATCAGTTTGGGTGAACGAAGTTCGGGCCGAGCGGTATGGGGATACCATCGTAAAGTTTTGGGATTCGATTCGCGAGGCAGAGAACGCCCTGGAGGTTTTTCGTACGTTTAAATTAGGGAATGTCGAATCCCCGCAATGGACGCTCAATCGGCGGTTGCCCGAAAAGATCTTCGAATTCATTCACAAGGCGCCGTCTTCTGGCCCGAAGTTTCTGAAGAGCTATCAATTCGAAACGATGATCAATCAGTTCGAGAAGGAAGGCTATAGCATCGACCAGGTAGATTTTCGGCATTCCGGTTTCGAAGTGAGCCCGGATGGAACGGGGATTTCGAGAGTGGAATTCGAGCTCAACGTGAGCGGCCCTACGCACACGCGGTATCGTCGGTCTTTTCAGGGAACAGCGAGAATCGTTTGGAGTGAGGAACTGGGAGAAGACGGCCTCTACTATCCGGAATCGATTTCGTTTGAGAATTTCCGTCATTATAGGCGAACGGGTCAGTCTGGGTTTGAATCTACGGATTGGCTGGATGGCGAGGAGTCAGGCTCTTCGTACAGCGTTTTTCTCGTGGAGGATTTCGATTTCGATGGTCGACCAGATATTCTCTTTCCTCGAGCGAACATGCTCTATCGAAATGTGGGGAATTTCCGTTTCGATCCCCGCCCGTTTCTCAAGTACCAGATCCCAACCTCCATCGATGCGGCTTTGTTGATTGATATCGATCTGGATGGCGAAAGGGAGTACATTGTGACGACACGAGGGCTGGGAGTGCTTCTGTTTGAGCCGAACAGAAAAACAGGCAATTTCGACCAAAAGCCGTAAACGATCTTCAAACCCAAAGCTCTCTTTAGCGGATTTACTATGACGGCAGGAGACCTGAACGGGGACGGGCTCCCCGACCTGTTCATCGGCCAGAATGTGGAAGCCTATATCAGGGGATTGCTTCCTGAGCCAATTTTTGAATCTAACGATGGGCTGCCTTCCTATTTATTGATCAATCAAGGAGGTTCAAAATTTCGCGAGATGACCGAAAAGTCGGGTCTATCCGAAAAGTCAAAACGCCGCAACCGGACCAGTTCCGTCGTGGACTTGAATTTGGATGGACGAATGGACCTCGTAATGACGAGCAACTTTGCCGGGGTGGATGTTTTTGCCGGGAGCAGCGCCTCGCTTCTTGAGGACCGCACCGATGATTGGCTCGAAGAGCCTCAGCTCTTTGGTTCGAGCCACTTGATCGCTGATTTCAACAGGGATGGTATCTTAGACCTTTTCGCTGGAGGCTGGGGTTCGGAAGTGGGTCGCAGAATGAGTGCGGCAGGGTCCCACAGAGAGGGATTTGAAAAGAGTGAAGCGATGCGATCCATTGTTTCCAAAGGGAGTCGCCTGTGGTTGGGAAAAGGTGAAGGAGGTTTTGGCCTTTTAGAGGATCAAGATGTGTTTACCCGTGCGGGATCGGTATGGGGAAGCGCGGATATTGACTTTAATAATGACGGGTTTCCGGATCTGTATTTGAATAATGGTTATGTCAGTAAAACGACTTCCAAGAATTACGACGAAATTTTCTGGAGGCATGACGTGTACGATGGCGAAGTTGAAGACAATAAGGAACTCTCACTGTTTTTGCGTCTAGAGGGCCCGGGACCCCTCTTGTCAAAAGATGAAATGAGCTGGTCGCCTTTTCAGAAAAACCGACTGGTGGCGAATTTTGGAGAAGATGGCTTTGTGGATATCGCTTACTTGATGGGCTTGTCTTCAGAAAGAGATGGTCGGGCGACGGTTGCTGAGGATTTCAATTTAGATGGAAAGCCAGATTTGCTCGTCGTGGAATCAGACTCCGTGGAAAGTCATCTATTCCTCAGGTTTTTGGAAAACAAGATGCTCCGGACTGGAAATTGGGTAGGGGTTCAACTACGTCCGGCGAAAAAGCGTTCCATTGTAGGAGCTACCGTCCGGATTGTCGGCAATGATTTTGAAACCGTTAAAGCGAATGTTTTGGGACAATCGAGAAATGCTCAAACGTCCTCGATATTGCACTTTGGTATCGGTGAAGCGGATTCATTAAAGTCGATTGAGATACTGTGGCCAGATGGAGAGAAAACCCTTTTAGACTCTCC
>JAUHWE010000251.1 GCA_030424825.1 Verrucomicrobiia bacterium | reverse complement strand
CGGACGCGTCGATCCTCACGTTCACTTCCGCGAATCCGCTGAACCAACCCGCGAGGAAGTGGAAACATACGGCCCCGAGGGGGTCGACTATGACCAGCTCATCGAATCAATCCGCAAAGCCAACGCTCAGTACTCGATTCGGTCAGGCTGTCTGGCCGCTCTCAAAGGAGGTGTCTGTATCGTTGGGGCCATGGGCAACACTCCATGGGGTCCCGTAGGACCCTATCGGCACCAGCGGTCGCAAGCGCACTATTCCAAGGCCAGCCTGCTGCCCATTGTCCTTTGGCCGCGCATGGAGCCCGGAGCTGAGGCGATCTCTGGCCATGAGGGAAAAGATTTTGGATCAACCTTTGGCGGGTCTGGACTTACGGGTCAAACGCGTCGCGATATGTACGCTCCCTGGAAAGGTGAAGCCGTTTCCTACCACAACGACCAAGCTCGCCCGGATGAATCGCTGGCCGAGTTCAGAGATCGAGCCCATCCCAACCCCCGCCTTCTGCATCACGAGTATTTCGACGGATCCACCGTTCTGGCCTGCCAGAAAGAAACCATGGATCTGGCGGAATCGGTTGGCGTATCCAGTTTACTCGCGCGCCATATTCCGACCGGCCCCGGACTCCAGCAAATTCTAGATCGGGCCAAGGGCGCTACCTACGCGCTTCCGGCCGAAATCGGGCTGGACTATGTCTACTGGTGCCGAGAGCGCCTTCTGGACCAGGCATCCGAAATTGCCCTGATCAACTACCGTCGCCGTCCGTTCGGGCTACCCCATATTCTTCGGATCCGATCACGCGCCTCACGCAAAATCCGCCAAGCAATTCAAAGACGGCCTTCCCGGCAGTCCCGGCACTCGCAATATCGAGCACAGCTTGCAGTACTATTTCGAACTCGTTTCCAACTACGACTACACTTGGCACGATATCGATCAACTGGCCGCGATCAACCCAGCCAAGCACGTTTCCCAGTTTTTCCGTTTCCCTCTAGAAATCGGGACCATGCAAACGGGCGCTATGGCCAATCTAGCCATCTTTGACGAAACCGCAACCTACGAAGTTGACGAAGACCGACTGGCAGAAGAGCTTGAGGACCCGGAATACCACAGTGCCCTTAAAGGAGAACCTAACCTGCGCGGCCATTCGCTTTTCACCGTGGTCAATGGGAAGGTCTACGATGTTCAGTCGACAATCACAGCGTTGAATTAGATTCAAGGAAGGTAGGGATCGACGGCCCGGAGATCCGCCCGATGCGGATAAACAATCAAAAGTTCCCCTTAAATGGGGTTGAGACAAGAGATCGCAAAGTGGTGGCGAGACCCGGAATCGAACCGGGGACACAAGGATTTTCAGTCCTCTGCTCTACCAACTGAGCTATCTCGCCGCACTTTCCTTCTCAGAGCATAGCCCAGAGAAGATTTCGGACAATAGAAGTGCCTCCCCTTCCGTCAATGATCATTTTTGACAAATTTCGCGAGTGGCTTACACATCGATTTTGATCGAAAATCTTTCGAGGCATTTATCCCGATAGGGCCACGTAAAGATAGTGATTTGGTATACCGAGGCTAAAACCTGCAAATAATACCCGTCTTACGATCAAATCAACTCCTTCCCGATGCCAAATATAATCAATAACCTTCCTTAGAATCTCACCGCCGAAAGGATCGAAACGATTGTTTCGGGCCAGAATACTCGAATTGAACGGATCGTTTCGAACGGGCAAACAACGCCTAAAGAAAAGTGGTTCGACCAGCCTCAAAAGGAATGGGTCTTAGTATTAAAGGGCCACGGCTGCATCGAGTTTGAAGATGGTCGGATCGAAAATCTGCGGACAGGAGACTATCTCTTGATAAACGCCCACGAACGCCATCGCGTAACCCATACCAACCCGAATACCGTTTGGGTCACCGTTCATTTCGACTGAATGCAGCTCGATTACAATAAGGAATTTTCAACCATGGAGTTAGTACAAAAGGGCATTCAAACAAATACTAATTGCGAAGTACCCAAATAAGACAGGGAATTTCCTTGTTAATTCAAGCCGCGGATCTAACAGATGAAGAGACACATCGAGTAGCTCAGTGCTTTAGCCTGAGAACCCCTTGCGAGTTCTACTATGGCCTTTTGCCAACTGACTTTGACTCAGGGCTAAAGCACTGAACTACTTAGTGACCTGCATAGCACTGGAAGCTGTAGCTACGTGGCACCGTCTTAACTCATTTCCTCGCGATAAGATCATCTACCGAAGACGGGGAACGAGAACGGGGGTGCTCCTTTTGTAGGCTTCGTAGTCTTCTTGGCCTCCCCACTTGTCGTCCGCCCGATTTTCGAGTAAGGGGATTCCACTGACACGAGTGAGAAGTATGGCTACCAGAAACGGTGAACTGAGAGTCACCCACTGCCAATCTTGAAGCACAGGAATCGCGATAACAGCGACACCGGTCCAGAGCAAAATCTCCCCAAAATAGTTGGGATGCCTCGAACGGCTCCACAGTCCCGACCGAATGAAATCTTCCTTATTTTTACGGTTCGCTTTGAACTGACTCTTTTGATGGTCGGCTACGACTTCGATTAAAAATCCGGCCAACCATAGCAACGATCCCACTACCGCGAATACTCCTAAAGGCTCTTTCTGCCCGGAGGTGATCATTGCCCAAGCCGCCGCAGCGGTGAAGGTAATCCACATCCCTTGCAACGTCCAGGCAGCCAGAAAACGAATGAAACAAGTCTTGATTGAATCAAACCTCCCATCTTTCCCCGCTTTGTGGATACGCTTGAAAAGGAAATATCCCAAACGAGACGCCCATACGAGTACCATCAAAGCCAATAACGCTGAACGAGCATCAATATCCCCGCTCAAGACGAGGACCGTCACCGTCGCCAAAATGTAGGAAACACTCCCTACCAAATCAAAGAAGCCCTCTGTCTTCCGGAGGTAAGCGGGGACAAAGGCTATCCACTGCAAGAGGAACGCCAGCAAAACAGCGATGGCGAAAGGAGACGAACCTAAATCCGCTTCGATCCCCCCACTACCTGCAACCGCAAAACCCCAGCCGATCAGTATTGCGGCTGGGATAGATAAAAGCGCTATTCTTTGATCTTTGTTCATTAATCAGTCTTTTAAGCCACTATCCTGGAAGATAGCGCAATTCCGCTACACGTCCCGTTTTCCCTCAACACACCCAACCTGTGACTTCCTTTACCCAAAACAGCACATTAGATAACCCGTCCGTAGAGATTCGCCATTCAAAGAGAAACACAGGTTTCTCAGTGAACAAAGCGAATTATACGATTGAACACTTTATGGACAGGATTCCGAGGGAGAATCCTATACTAATTAGATTTAATAACCGCGAATAGTCAGATGGCATTGTTAAGTGCAAATACTTCAGGATAATTTCGACTTCTGCGCGATAGACAACTCGCTGGGCGGGCGGACGCCAGTTCGGTCGAAGTTACTTCACATTGTGGACAACAATATCGGACGGCAGCGCTTTCTCTATGAAAACTGAGTCGAGAACTTCTGCTCAGGCCATTCTATGGCCCACCAAAGCGGGCTACAGCTTTGCCTCGATAGGCCTCAGCGCTATCGAGCTCATGCTACAAGTATACCTGCTGGAGCTCTACATACTGGCAGGTCTGGAGCCGTCTATGGCGGGCTTGGCAATCGCCCTTGCCGTCGTCTGGGATGCTATCAGTGATCCCCTGATGGGCATTCTCTCAGACAAGACGCCCTCCTCCACGACGGAGGGAAAACGCGTCCCCTATCTTGTCGCAGGAGCAGCAATTATTGGCTTTGCCTTCTACTTTCTTTTCAGTCCACCGACCTCGTCAGGGCAGACGGCACTCTTCAACAATCTTCTAATCTGGTATCTGGTTGTCAATACAGCCATGACGCTTTTCAGCGTACCCCATCTTTCGGTCGTCAACGACTTGTCCGGTTCAGAGCAAGAACGAGCGACTTTTTTTGGATGGAGAATCGTGGCGGGTTCCGTGGGACTCCTTCTCGGAATCGGACTCCCCGCCTATCTAGCGTTTCAAATCGACAGTAGTTCTATTTCCGATACTCTTGATCTGCGACGAACAACCGGATTCGCTCTCGGTTCTCTAGCGACGGGAGGCTGTTTGATCTCGGGTTTTGCCATCTGGCAAGCGCTCAAAACTAAAGGCAAATTGAAACCATCTAATCCAACCGGTTCCTATCGTTCCTTGGAAGTTCTGAAACAAAGCATAAAATCTCCTTTCTTCCTTCTATTGGTACTCGGATTCGTGGCCATCGCAATCGGCCGTTCCTTCAACTCTAGCCTCGCCCTTCCCTACTATAAGACAACGCTCAAACTGAACGAGGAACAAATCGGGATTATCCTGCTGACCCTAACCCTCTTTATCATTGTCGCCGCACCTTTGTGGGTTCACTTTTCAAAAAAGTTCGGGAAAGCGCCTTTGTTCTTTGGAGCCGTGATGTCTCTCGCCCTCCTTTCCGCCATCGTTTACCCGATTCTCCCGGCAGGCATGCTATGGCCGGTACTCTTGCTCGCCGGAACAGGTGGCATCTTAGTCGCTAGTATCGTCCTCCTCGAGTCACTTTTTTCCGATCTAGTTGAAGAAGAGAAAACGAGAACGGCCAAAGACGTATCCGGAGTATACTACGGCATCTGGCGCATGTTATCGAAAGTAGCTCGAGCACTCGGGATAGCCTGCTCCGGACTATTTTTGTCCCTTGTTGGGTACGAGCAGGGTTCATTGACTCAAGCTCCTTCCATCGAACGTTCCATAGCCTGGGCTTTTGGGCCCGGAGTGGCCATTTTTCTCACGATTGGCGGCTGGTGCATTTTCAAGACAAGACACTATTACAGAAAAGGATCATAAAATGAAAAACAACCGCTTAACACTCCCTCTTATTTCTGGAATTTTCCTGCTGCTCGCCGCTTGTACGAGCAATCCGGTGCCCAACCAGGAATTGGCAGAGAAGGTCGATATCGAAAAATTCATGGGAATGTGGTATGTTCACGGATACACTCCGACGGCAATCGACAATGACGCCTGGAACGGTACCGAAATATACGAACGCCTCCCCAACGGCAAAATAAAAACTACCTATGAATTCCGGAAGGGCTCTACTGAAGGAAAACTCAAGACCTACCATCCGGTGGGCACCATCGTAAACACCGGTACCAATGCTGAATGGCGGATGCGCTTCTTTGGCATCATCAACGCTGCCTACTACATTCTTTACGTCGACTCGAAGTATACGTTCACCGTGATTGGCCATCCGAATAAGAAATACGCTTGGATCATGTCACGCGGACCCGAGATTGGTGAAGAGAGGTATTCTGAGCTACGCAATGAATTGTTGGAACGGGAATACGATCTATCAAATTTTGAGCGAATGCGGCACGAATAACGTTCGGGAAAGCAACCTACTGGATGCCTTGATCAATCAAGAAACTCCATGATTCCAAAGAGACGATTCCGATCGTAATAGGGAAAACGCTGTTTGCTGTATCCACTTCCTAAGGCTGCATTGCGCCAACCTTCCCAGGATTCCGGGATGTCATTCTGGCGAACGTGATCCCCTATACTCGCCAACTGTTCAGCTGAGAAAGCGGTCCAGTCCGAATCGAAGAAGTCGATTGCCCGATCGATATAGGCTTCCTTTGTCTCTTCCTGCTGATGGACCAGATCGTAGACAACCAGTAGTCCTCCGGGATACAGCTTCTCCCTCAATCCCGCTAGAAAATGCTGCTTCCCCTCCTGATCGAGGTGGTGGATCGTGTACCCCGCTATTACTAAATCAAACTTTCCGTGAACTCCTCCAATTTCCTGGACCATCTCACCGTTGATCAAATCGAGGTCTTGAACTTTCCCTTCCAGTTTAGTTGCGGCAAAGTCCAGCGCCATTCGTGAAAGCTCAATGCCACAATACCTCTCAATATTAACGAATCGGCCCAATTCGCTCACAATGTGGGCATCTCCACAGCCCACTTCCAAGATATTCAAATCCGACCAGCTCAGTTCGGTCAACCGCCGGATGAGATAGGCCAACACCTCAGTGTGAATCATATAATTATGCTCGATCACCGTCGTGTACAGGTCCCATCCATCGAAAAAGGCCCTAATCTCGTCTATCTTCGTTTCGGAATTCATTCGAATTTCTGAGTTATCAATCTGCAGATTTCTCGGATCAAGCGGATTAAGAGACCATACCTAAGAAATTGAGCCTACCATCTCAATGACAAAACCCGTGACGGGAAAAGAAGGACCACATTTCACTGGCCTTTCAACCGAGACTGGTATTCCGGTCGTTTTTTCCAGTCATTGAAATACGGCTCGTACTCAGGCATATCCGTCCATAAAACCCGGCGGGGATTTGAGTCCGTCAGTTCACCCTCGCGGTAGTCCCGCCCGAGATCGCTTTCCTCAACGCTCCGATTCCACGTTTCGAATACCGACTGCATTCGCTGGGCAACCTTTGGGCGGGCCTTGAATAAGTCATTGGATTCCGTGGGGTCCGACTTCAAGTCGTAGAGCTCGTAATCCTGACTCTCCACATCTACCGCCACCAGTTTGTATTGGTTGTCCAGCAATGCCCCTACTCCCATAAACCGAAAGGGTATCGGCTTTTCCCGGACACCGAACTTTCCGCCAATAATGGACCGCTTCAAACTGACTCCATCGTGAGGCTGGAGAATCGCCTCTTCAGGCAGACCCACGATATCTGCGATGGTCGGAAACATATCTAGCACACTCGCCGGCGATTCCGTTCTGATGCCTCGTTTGACGACGGCCGGCCACTCAATGATACCGGGAACGCGGAGTCCCCCTTCATAGATCGTTCCTTTCAATCCTCTCAGTCCTCCGACCGAGG
>JAUHWE010000250.1 GCA_030424825.1 Verrucomicrobiia bacterium | reverse complement strand
ACCTCGAGAAAGAGATGGACCTCGTTAAACCCTTCCTGGGAAAGAACCGTAAAGTCGCACAGCTACACTTCGGTGGCGGCACACCCAATTTTCTCACACCGCAGCAGATCGACCGGCTCACCCAAGCGATCCATTCCCGATTCGACTTCGCGAGCGATGCGGAAAAGAGCGTCGAACTAGATCCTCGCACGTTGACCCAAGAAAAAGTGGAAGCGCTACAGCGACTGGGAGTCAACCGCGCCTCCATCGGCGTTCAAGACGTCAACCCAGAGGTCCAAATAGCCATTCATCGTATCCAAAGTACAGAGACTAATCTCAATACGATCAAATGGCTTAAAGAATGCGGCATCGAGAAACTGAACATCGATCTAATATACGGCTTGCCTTGCCAAACAGTCGAGAGCTTTTCCAAAACGCTGGACGAGGTTATTGGATACAATTCGGACCGCTTTGCCCTTTTTAGCTACGCCCATGTCCCTTGGAGCAAGCCTGCTCAGAAGATACTCGAACGATCGAAGCTCCCCTCCGCCGAAGAAAAAATAGGAATGCTGACCGAATCGATGAAGCGATTCAAGGAGTCCGGTTATTGCCATATTGGCATGGACCACTTTACCAAGCAGGATGATTCGCTGGCGGTCGCTCAACGAGCAAAAACCCTCCAGCGCAATTTCCAAGGCTACAGCCTCTACAAAGATGTCCAGATCTGCGGATTCGGAATTTCCGCCATCAGCCAAACGAGGAAAACCTACCGGCAGAACTTCAAGGATCTTGAAACCTACTACAAATTTCTTGACGAGGTTAGGTGCCCAGTGGAACGCGGCTATCTTCTCTCAAAAGAAGATATTCAAAGACGTCGCATCATTATGCGCCTGATGTGCGACATGGAACTGGACTACCACAAGATGGGGCAGGAGCTCGAACTGGACTTCAAAAGCGCATTCACAAAAGAGCTGAAGCGGCTGGAACCCTTGGCCAAAGATGGTCTGGTCGTACTATACAATAAGGGCTTCCAAGTCACCGATATCGGCAGACTTCTCATCCGCAACATCGCGTCCATCTTCGACGCTTACTGCGGGAAAAGGGAAACTCAATATTCCAAAGCGGTTTAGGGCATTTTGTCTTAATGCAAGCCGCACTGCAATGATCTGTAGGGGCGTCGCTTGCGGCGACCGCAGTGTTAAATATTTTCGCCACTCGAGCGGTCACCCCAAGCGAAGCCCCTGCATAAATCATCCAGCGACTGAACAGACTCACATAAGATAGAAAGGAAATACCGCATTATTGGATACGCATTATCCCTACCTATTTAAAGTGTAACAGGTAGGGCAACGCCCTCCAGGCGTGCCGCATAAAAAGCTCAACCAACGCGGCACGCCCGGAGGGCGTTGCCCTACCAAAATACCAAACGTTCGAAAGATAACAAAGTAGACCTTAACTACTCACTTATTAATCCAAATAGAGCATCTCATTGAGATTGAACAAGGCCAAGCAGTAGTCGGTTAGCGCCGCTCCCTCGTAAGGATCTACCTCCCCAAACGTGCCCAGAGGAATCGCCAGCGCTGCTGGGTCACGGCCTTCGGCTTTCAGCAGTTCCGCTTGTTCGTTCAGAAAACCGATTCCAACTTCCAACTCTTCGGGAGTCTCGGGACGGGAGAAAA
This sequence comes from Verrucomicrobiia bacterium, assembly GCA_030424825.1. Taxonomy (GTDB): domain Bacteria; phylum Verrucomicrobiota; class Verrucomicrobiia; order Opitutales; family Opitutaceae; genus Pelagisphaera. The sequence goes on along the minus strand of JAUHWE010000250.1, from coordinate 5,218 downwards.
TCCGTTGACAGCAACTCCCTACCCAATCGCTAAAATCGCTCGATCCAGATTCCAGGATTTTTCCGGCAGTATACTGAGCGGACTGGAGCGACAGCCTAGAATTCAGAAGCGTCAAGGATTGTGGCGCCGTAGTGGATACATTTCTTATTCCGCAACTCGCATTGGCATCGGGCCGATCAAATACATCGAAAAGCGGAAAGCGCAGGTTGCGTCGCGTAAACAGGTAAATGCTCCGACGGAAATGGTCAGACTCATCCTCGCTGACTTCCCATTGCTTTTTAAGAAGCGTAATCGCCACTTCGGGCGGCAGAGGGGGATGGACACTCGGCCCTCCCATTTTCCGATTCAATCGTCCGCTAAAAGCGAGCAAGGCGTCACGAATCGCTTCGCCTTCGATCCGTTTCCGGTTCATCCTCGAAAACAGTCGGTTATCCGGATCGGTTTCAACGGTGACCCGCCACGCATCACCCACTCCCTTACTGCGTTGCCGGTATGTGCTAGACAACAACATCAGCCGATGCATGTCCTTCAAACTCCAGTTGCGAGTCACAAGTTCCGAGGACAGCCAATCGAGTAATTCTGGATGACTCGGTCGATCCCCCAGCACCCCGAAATCATTCGGCGTGCCTACGATCGGTCTTCCAAAGTGATGTTGCCACAAGCGATTCACCATCACTCGCGCAGTCAAAGGATGCTCCGGATCGGTCAACCATTCTGCCAGCGCTTTTCGACGACCGGAAGTCCTCCCCTTTTCGGAATTAGGATGGACTTCCATGGCCATCGGATTGGCCACTCGAATAAACGCTGGGGAAACGGCTGCGCCAGGACGCCTAAAGTCGCCTCGCTCCATCAGGAAACTCGAAGGAGCCGTCGCATCCGTCTCGACGAACGTGTGATTCAGCTGCTTGTTTTTAGCAGGAAAATCCATGTTCGCGAATATCGCCCGCATGCGATAGAAATCCGCTTGGCTGACCGCGTCAGATTTGTGATCGTGGCATTGAGCGCAGCCCAGAGTCAGGCCCATGAAGACCAAACCGGTGGTTGAAGTCATTTCGTTTAGAACCGTATGAGCCCGCTCTTCCAGGAGATTGATATCTGGCATGTCTGGACCGGCTACGAGAAACCCAGTCGCAATAGCCTTGTCCTCATTCCCAGGATACAGTTCATCGGCCGCGATTTGCATTTCTACAAATTCGTTGTACGGCATGTCTTCATTCAACGAACGGATCACCCAGTCGCGATACCGCCAGGCCTCCTTTCTGACAAAGTCATGCTCAAACCCGTCGGATTCGGCAAAACGCGCGACGTCCAGCCAATGTTGCCCCCATCGCTCACCATACGCCGAGGACGCTAGAAACCGGTCGATAAGATCCCGGTACGCGGACTCTGAATCGTCCTCTAGGAACGCACTGACCTCCTCAAGAGTGGGTGGCAGACCGCGCAAATCAAACGAGAGTCGCCGGATCAAGGTTCGCCGCTCCGCTGCGGGCTGAAGCGTCAATCCTTCCTGCTCCAGCTTTGCTAGGATAAAGGAATCAATCCCATTGCGAACCTGCGCTGCGTTCTTGACCGACTGAGGATGGTGACGGTTCACCGGCTGAAAGGCCCAATGCTGCCGGTCCTCCTCGCTTAGCTCTGGTTCAATTTTCTTGCCGGTCGCGGTCGTAACAGGAAGCAGGACGGCAATCCCAAGAAGAAGTATCCAGAATTCCCTATTGCACCGCATTCCGTCTATCCCCTTCAAGCAAGGATTCCTCTCACCACATTGCCCGCCACGTCGGTCAAACGCTCTTCCCGACCATTGTGGAAATAGGTCAGCTTTTCGTGATCCAATCCCAATAAGTGCAGTATCGTTGCGTGCAAATCATGCACGTGGATCGGGTCCGTTTCCGCCCGCAGCCCAATGGCGTCCGTTTCCCCATAGGTCATCCCGCCCCGCACGCCTCCGCCGGCAAAAACGACCGTATAGCCCCAGGGATTGTGGTCGCGGCCTGTCCCCTGCTCGCTCATCGGCATACGCCCGAACTCGCCTCCCCAGATAACGAGCGTGTCGTCCAGCAATCCTCGCAACTTAAGATCCTGAATGAGACCCGCCACAGGCTTGTCCGTTTTCGCGCAATACCGCGTATGGTTTTCCTTCACGTCCTTGTGGGCGTCCCAGCCGAGCGTTCCTCCAGAGTACAACTGGACAAACCGAACCCCTCGTTCAATCATACGACGGGCCAGCAAACAACGTGTCCCAAATTCATCGGTAGGCTCTTCTCCAATACCGTAGAGCTTTCGCGTCGCCTCCGTCTCACTGGAGATATCAACGAGATCTGGCGCGGCTGACTGCATTCGATAGGCCAATTCATAGGAACGTACGCGTGCGGCCAGCGAATCATCATAATCGCGACTCTCCAAGTGCGCCGTATTCAATTTGTCGATAAGTCCCAGGGTCGACTGCTGTTGCGAATCAGAGATCTGGGCAGGCGGCTTCAAATTGAGAATCGGATTTGCCCCCGGCCGCATCGTGGTTCCTTGATAGGAGGCGGGAAGATAGCCGCTCCCCCACGCGGGAGGTCCCCCTTTTAACCCTCCTTCGGGATCGGGCATCACAACGAAGGCGGGCATGTCCTGATTCTCCGATCCCAATCCGTAGGAGACCCAGCTCCCTAAACTGGGTCGACCCATCAATATCGAACCGGTGTTCATCTGGTACACCGACTGGGGATGATTGACACTGTCTCCGTGACAACTCCGCATTACGCACAGTTCGTCGGCCACCGACGCCATATGGGGAAGGAAATCACTGATGGGAATTCCCGATTGCCCGTGGCGGCGAAACGGCATGACCGGTGGAAGCAACGGGTTTTGGGCAACTTTGCGCCGCGTCATAATCGATCCGAAACTATCCGGCAGCGGCATTCCCGCGTACTTAATCAAATCGGGCTTCGGATCGAACAGGTCTACATGGCTTGGCCCCCCATGCATGAACAGATAAATCACTCGCTTCACCTTCGGCTGAAAATGAGGCACCATTCTGGCCAGCGGGTCCGCGTCGTATCGGTGCGATGAGGCAGCGGATAAAAGGTTCTGCTCGCTCAACAACTTCGCGAGAGCAATTGCCCCAATGCCACCGCCCACATTGCTTAAGAACTGACGTCGGTTCAGACCTGACGAAACAGGCCGGGAATCATTAGCGTTTTCAGGGTAGGTGCTCATGGGGTGAAAGCGGAGAGAAAACCTCGGGGTACGGAACCCAGACAATCTTCAAATCACCCCATTTGGCAACGATTTTCTAGAAGGGTCAGTGACCTAGCCAATCTCAGGTAGCGGGCGATCTCCGAGCGCCCACAATTTGTATCTTAAGATGGGCACTCGGAGATCGCCCGCTACCTTGAAAAACACTTCAGAGCCCTGGGGCGCTCCACACGCCCCCTATCGATACCGGCTCTCGCCCATCCAAAGGTCGGGATTCGCCCCCAAATGGGCTTTAACCGCTGCAGTCGCCTCATCGAGCGCCTTCAGTGTACTTTCGTCGAATTTCACATCAAGCGCCTTGATATTCGCTTCGAGCTGAGTCCGGTCTCCCGCCCCGAAGATCACGCTACTCACCCCTTCCTGAGCCGCTACCCAGGCGATTGCCAAGTCGCTCATAGAGATTGCCTTCGATTCCGCGATCGGCCGTATCGCGTCGAGTGCGGCGAATGTCTCCGACTCGCAGCCTTCTTCGCCATGACGGCTTTGAGGTCGATTCCCCCGAAAGTGACGCGTGCGGGCCCGGGGAATGGGAACTTCGTCGGGCTTTCTCCAGCGGCCCGTCAGCAATCCTTGCAACAGCGGACTGTACGGAAAAACAGAGATGCCGTGCTTGCGGCAGAGGGGAAGAATCTCGTATTCAATGGCCCGTGACAGCAATGAATAGGGAAGCTGATTGGATACGATCGGCAGCCCGGTCCCAAGCAGGTCCGCCAAATCCTTCGGCCCGTAGTTGCAGACTCCGAAAGCGCGGACCTTTCCGCTTTTCTGAAGCCCGCCAATCGCCGCAGCGATTTCCTCACGGGGCAGCTCTCGGGCTGGCCAATGAATTTGCAGCAGGTCCACAAAATCCATTTGAAGCAGGCGAAGGCTTTCCTCGCAGGATTTCACGATGTCATCGGCACTGTGAATGACTGACGAAACCTTCGTGGCTACGATCGCCTTATCCCGGCGGCCTTTCAGGGCGACCCCCAATACGCGTTCCGACTCACCATCTCCATAGGCAGGGGCCGTATCAAAGAAATTTATACCGAGATCCAAAGCGGCGCTGACCAATTCGACCTGACTCGATTCTGTCCGCTCCCCCCAGTAGTCGCCCCCCGCAAACTGCCAGCAGCCCAGTGCCAGAGGAGAAACCTCTAATTCCGATAAACCCAATTTACGCCTGATCATCTTCATCTAATCCTACCAGTAGGCCCGCTCATCCAAATTTCAACCTTCAAGACAAACAATTGCAAATCGAGGGGTGGTTTCCAATGTTCGCAAACCCATTGCCTATTCATTCGAACCGCCCATACTTCGAGGTCATAACGGATAGAGCTTTTTCAACTGACAGTGGAATCGCCGTAGCTCACTCGCTTTAGCGTGAGCACCGTGTTTCCGGCTTATGACAAAATTCTTAGGTTGCTCACGCTAAAGCGAGTGAGCTACTTTTATGCCCGATCAATGACCAAAGTAGCCTCGAAAAGGAACCCGAACATAGCCGTATCCGCGTCTCCACAAGCTTCGGACCGCGTTGCCCGAAGAATCAATCAGAGTCGTTTCCCAAACGATGATCAAGTCAACGCCCATACTAATCAAACCGCCTGCGCCCCAGCCACCACGCGAATTCACCAAGGGCATCACATGGGTACCCATCGAATCGCCTCGATTATTTCCTTCCACTCAACTAGAAACCCTACTGTAGTTCCAAAAAGGCTACCGCCACCATCCGCAATCATCGAATTTCAATTTCCCTAACCATGACCAACCTCACGCGCTTCTCGAAACATCGTATCCGAATCATCAGCCTGACGGCCCTGCTCCTCTGTCCCTTTCTAACCTCCTGCTCCCGCACCAGCAAAACCGACTCCGCCTACGAGGGAAAAAAGGCGCTCTTCCTATTGGGTGAACACGAATACGGAACCCCTGAAACCTTACCTGCCTTCGCCAAGTCGCAGCTCGAACCTTTGGGCATCGCAAGCGTTATAGCAGCGGC
>JAUHWE010000249.1 GCA_030424825.1 Verrucomicrobiia bacterium | reverse complement strand
CATGTTCTTTATCCTGAGCGTCTGTCTTGCTCACGGACAACTGCTTCCAATCCCCAAGAGGCTGCATGCTGGCGCGCGTACCGGGGCATCCGTCGGCGGCGGAATCAGCCAAGCCATGGATGGTTTGGCCCAAATTGCAGCGGCCGGCCGGAAGTTTAATGCGGATATGGCAGAAGCTCGCCGCCGCCATTGGGAGTTGTATCCTGATAAGCCAGGATACGAAGAGGCGAGAGACCATTTTGCGAGCATGCTCCGCTCGAAAGACCTTCTGATTCTGATGAAGGAACTGGGAACGCAGGACCGTCACAAGGAGACCCTCAATGGAGAACTTATCGGTACCACTTTCCAGGACCTTCTCGATGGAATCGCGGGCGGCTATGACGGAGGGCCGCCTCGGGGCACGCAAAGGTACTTTGACCGTTGGATGAATCAGGTTCTCAACTTTATTGGAAGAGATTCTGATGAGAGGCATCTAAAAATGGTTCTAGATTCAACCATCTTTATCGAAGCTTATGATGAGGCCTATCCTGCCTATTTGGATTATGTTCACATGAGAAATTTCTCTGAGTTCGCCGAAGCGGGTCATTGGGCGGGGGCGTATCCAACAGCGGAATCGTTGTTGCTCGATGCGGTCCGATTTAGAGATATGGCCAGTGGCGGATTGCTGAGCCAGGAGGAAGCGGAGCGCCAGTTGAAAGTAGCCTACGATCTGTACGGGAAACAGACGCTGAACAAGGCGGCAAACCGTGTTCGCGAAAACCCGATGTTCGGCGCGTTCATTGTTCAGAAAGGGGGTCCTATTGGCTTGCCGGTTTCCGATTCGCAGGAAAATGCGATCCTGTATTTGATCGGTCCGGAGCTAAGCCCTGACAAGTATCTACTGGCGATGTCTCATGGTTTGCGGGCGCCAAGCGATGATCTTTCGGCGCTTCGCTTCGTGAAAGAATTCGGCGAGGAAGCGGTTCTCGAGGTCGCCGAGCAGATTAAGTCAAGCCCACTCATGCCGGATGCGGCCCGGAGAAAGTTGGCTCAGTTGCTGGATCGAACGAAGTTAGCGAATCTGGATGCGTCGGTTTTGGCATTCGATGTCGACCTGCTCAAGGAAAGAGGCGTTTTCGGAAGCTATGCAGACTTTGGCGGCGGCGGTTATTGGATCTCGAGAAACAACAACGAATACAGTATCCGAATCTCAGATACAGGAGAGTTGGCGTCTGTTGCGATTCGCACTGGAGCCGGGTATGCAGGAGGCCACGATGTGAATGAATCGCATATGTTGATCGGCTCATCCGATCATGGGACGAGAAAGAATACCGTTGGGTTGTATAGCGTGCCCGATGGCGCAACCCTTCGCGTTTTCGAGCGCCCTTCGTTGACCTATTGGGCGAATTTCGGACATGACTGCGCTTTGACGCATCGCCATGCGATCATTGCAAGCGGCGATAAGACTCAACTCTCTGGAAAGGTCGAGACGGTAGTTTACGATATAAATACGGGTGAAGAGCTGAGAGCGATACCGCAAGGAGGTGAGATTGCCGCGACCGACAATCGACTCATCATCGTAAGCAATTCGCCCAGCTCTAGTGGCAAGTTCGAGTCGCAACCTGCGGGGACTATATATGATTTGGAAACAGGCGAAGCGATTTGCGCTCTGAATTTCTCAAGCGTCCAAGCGAGGCGATTCGACCCGAATGATTCCAAGCCGCCCCATGTGTTCGACCTTGCGGTTGACGAAGGAATCGTGGCGGTTTTCATTCCAAATGCAGAGCCAAATGGAATCGTCGTTTGCTTCGATATTACGACAGGCAAACTGCTGTCCAAAATTGATACAGACCAAGGTGGACGCCTGCTTTCGCATCCAGTCGATAGAGCTCATATCGAAAATAAGATGGCCCTAGTAGGGGAACGATTGATCGTTCGCGCTCAAACGGGAGAAAGCGAAGAGGATGTGCAGCATGTATTCGATGCGCTGACAGGGAGACCTTTGAGACGTTTTCTGGCGGCAGGAAGAAAAGTGGAGCCCTACGATGGAAAGATTTTCTATGATGGGGAGCATCTCGTCGTGGAGCCTTCTGGGAGAACGATCCGGATACCCACTCACCAGCTGGAGGCGGATGCGAAGCAGTGGACGCCTTTGGATGATCCAAGAATAGATCGATGGATTACATACACGAATGAGGAGCTTGCAGGCGCGAGGGCGGCGGCTCATGAGCGCGAGCGTTTGCGCTTGGAAGAAGTTGCTAGGGTTGAAGCGGAGAGACTCGTGGCGGCGGAAGCTCGCTTGGATCTCAGTATTTTCGATACGACGGAACGCTCCGCGCTCGATCGCTATGTACGCACCAAATATTACGATTTGCCAATGGCGGAGGAAAGGGTTCGAGCCACCCACGAGCGAACTATCGAGATGCATGAAAGGCGATACGAGCGCTTTAAGCGTTTGCCGGAGCTGCGACTTGAAATGCATGCCTACCAGCTGCTGATCGATGAAAATCGGAAGTATCTCGACAGCGCGAGTCGCTATCAAGCGAGGGATGCGGCTCTCAAGATAGATTGGTTTGAGTCAAAGATGGAGCGAGCGCGGCGTCAGATTGAGGCCGGGGAGAATCGGGACGATAGTCACGACTTGCCGCCTCCTTTGATAGGAACTCCTAGGCGTACGGCAAAGGCGTATGCCAAAAGATTGCTCATCGATCTTCCAAGGGAAACGGAGGACAGCAGACGCAACCAAAGTACGGGGGCGATTGAAAACGATCGCCTCAGAAACGCATTTATCGCTGAGCTTCCATTGGTTCAGCTGGAGCTCCTTGCGGTTGAAGCGCTCATCGACGATTTGGGGCCGCGCGAACGTAATTGGTCGAACGATCCTAGGTCAGAGGCCATGCGGCAAGATCTCGAATGGGCGCGGTCCGAGTTTCCCAAACGAGAAGCTCGGTGGCGTGAGATTCGGGCGAGTCAAAGCGGAGTGGCGTTTGAACCTCACGATTTAGGAAATCTGCTGAACAGAAAGGTCGAGCCGCGCGGGCCGGTCGTGGTGAAAGAAGAGAGCAATGGAAGGCCTGGGGAAGGTGTCACATCCAAAAAGATAGTCGAGGAGTCGACTGGAGCTCGTCGTCCGGTCGATGTCGGTCGGAGACCTGTGGAAGCGGTAGAGCCGAAGCGCTCGAATGATCCTGGCCCTGCCGAGTTGGATGGATTTTTGAAGGCATTGGAAATCGCGCAAAGAGCCGACGCCGCGAAGCTTGCTGAATTGAATGAGGAGAGGGCGGAATACGGTATCCAAGAAATAGATGGGTACGAACAGTGTTTGCGTTGGGTTTTGGTGGCTGGAGGCTCCTGGGACCTCTTTGCCCGAAGCGGCGACAGTGACGATTTTAATGACGCACGGGGGGCGCTTGCCAAGATTCAAAGCATTGCTCCGGCGACTAATGAGGAGCTCAAGGCAGCGTTGCCATTCGTTTTCGAACGCTACAGTCCCATGCAGCCGCAGCGCTCGTCCATCGGAGAGGTGCAGGCAGCAAGGCTGGAAAACGGCTCTCTCGAAGGCTCAAAGGCGGTCAAGTGGCTGGCTTCGGAGGAGCGTTACGATTTGATTCGCGATCTTCATCGGGCCGAAGATGAACTTTGGAGTCGCGAGATTATGGTAGGGCAACAGACAAAGCGTCAAAAGCTCCCGGAAAAGTCATTGCAGCGATTTCAGGAGCAGATCGATAGTCGAAGAGAGAAGGTGGACGCGGTCCGGAAAGCGTTAGCGGCGCACGATGCGGAGCTGGAGAAGGCGAAGTAGTTGAGCGGATGGAGCGAGGATCTTAATTATCGAGTAATTAACGTAGGCTAGGCCTCGGGTTTTACGGGAGGAATCAAGAAATTTTAGGTTTGCGGGAGAGTAAGTGAAAAGGTTCCTTTCACGAAAGCTGCCTATGGGAATGGAATCTGGTTAGAATTCTAAAATTCATGACGTTCAGATTCATGTATCCAGATTTAAAGTCCGTTTGGGCAATAATCCGTTGAGGGCTGATCCTACGCGGATTCATTCATCGCTGGCCTAAAGCGGTGTGATTCCCCCGTGTCTCCTTGTCCTTTCCTCTGGGGGCTCTCTTGCGATTTGGGCCAGATTTAAACATTACGGGTTGACCTCTTTGCTTCACTCCTCTTGGGAGAAAAGTCACGTTACGGATAAAATTTTTAGACAAAAAGGTATCAGAGTATGCTTTCACTTCTCATTTCACTGCTGGTCGCTGCCGCAATTGCTGTTGCCTCGATCGCTTCGCAAGCAAGTTCGGGGATGACGGTCTTCCTTAGCGTCGCCGGATTTGCTGGCGCGTTTTTCCTGGTTGGATTCTTGGTTCGGAAAAAGGTGTCCAAGGTCCAAGACGAGCTTCAACAACGCATGTTAGCCGCTCAGAGGCGCATGAAACGGAGGGTGCAGCAGTTCCAGACCAAGCCCAGCGGAAACTTAAAGCAGATGCAACGCCAGCTCGAAGCGGATCAAAAGGTCATGTTCAAAGAGGGGCTAGAGCTCACCAAGGGCTTCGAACCCTTCCGGAAGTGGTCCGTGCTCATGGGACGCCAGATTGCGACCATGCGCCTGCAGTTTAACTACCAGCTCAAGGAGTTCGATGAGGTCGACGGGATCCTTGCCACTTGCGGTTTCCTTAGGGGCCCGATGATGATGGACCCCATGACAGCAGCTATGAGGATGGCCCGCTGCTATAAGAACGATGACTTGGACGGGGCGAAAAAGGTCTTCAAGGGCCGGATTCGATGGTCTCGAGGCGATCGGGGCACTTTGCTGTACGGTTTGATGTCGTGGATTTACGTAAAGGTAGGCGAGCCTAATGAGGCCCGTCGAGTCTTGTTGAAGGCCAAAGAGGCCACTGGAAACGATACCTTCATCCGAAACTGGGAGCACCTATCCAACGATCGCATAAAGAGTTTCTCCAATGCAAAATTGGGAGACGAGTGGTACAGCCTCTACTTGGAGACTCCGCCCGCGCCTAAGCAGCAGCGGATGCGGGGTAATGGACGTGGTCCGCGTGGGTTCTAGCGCGCTTTGACCCTGTCACGATAGTTGAACCGCTTGCTCTATGGCGTGCGTTACCGTCAGGAAGGCTAGGAAATAGCATGTTCAGAATTCGTGTATTCAGAGTTAAAGCACATATGGAAAATAGTCCGTTAAGAACTGACCGTCTAGGAATTCTTCCATGCAGGGCTGTTCGATCACTAGGCGAGCTGCATCGTTGTCTCGGAGGAAATCGGAAAAGGTCAGCTCTCAGAGCTTGATATTTATAAAAGTTCCAACTTATGGATACGTAATGGAAGGCACGGATGAATCCTTGGCATCCCCTTGGAGTCGATCCGACCTCTTTGCAAATGTATCATACCCATTTAAGTAATAGGACGGCAATTTACAACATCGGTGGCTGGTGCGACTTTGGCTCTCTTATTGGTGTCGCCGTTTGGGCAGGCGGGGCAAACTAGGCATAACGGGATTGCAATCTGACCCTATTAAGAACTCCTGGAAAGAGGGTTTGAACGGATACATAGAAATAGGTGACAGATCTTCTAAGGATACTGGTGAAAGAGTACATCTATGCTGGCCTCCTATGCGATCTAGAACTGATTGGCAGAGTACTTCAGCTTGATACGGACGTATTGGGCGCCTTCTGTGGATACAGGTGCGAGAGACATGAGTTCGACGCTGGTCCTCTGGCCATCATCTGCGAGGCGGAAATTCGATTCGACCGGGTTCCACTCGATTAGGTCGGAAGACGTCTCGAATTGGAACTCAATACCGTTGACCCAGGCGATTAAGTCGAGCTTGGTGTACCAGTTTGTCTGTCCATTTATATCGATAATGTGTACGGCGATTGATCCATCAGCGACGAGGGGGTCTGTTCCCAGGAGGAATTCGAGGATGTTCGATTTGGTGTCGCCATCGGGATCCGACTGCGGATGTGTGATCGATCGAGACGCGCCTTCCGCGAATAGCAATTGTGCCCATTCTTCGTATACACTAGAAATAGCCAATGATATCTTAATATTCGAAAATTGGATGGCGTTGGCATCGTGCTGATCGCATCGACGTTCAAGCTGATTGTTTCACCTGTAAATAGGGTTTGGTTCGCAAGCTGACTTTGGATTATGGGCGGATAAGATAGGACGATACGATCGATGATGAGATCCGATCGGGTGGGATTCGAACTTGTAGTGGCGAATTGGATCGTGTGATCGCCTAACGAATCGACAGAGACGGTTTCACAGACCCAGCCCTCTTCCGCGGAAGGCACCACCCGAAACGTTTGTTGGTCAACTCTAAATTCCGATTGTAACCTCGGTTCGCCACCAGAAATTTATCAGGCAAAGGACAGGGGAGGGTGGTCTCCATGAAGTTGCTGATGTAGTCCATTTCTTTGCGAGTTCGAATTAAGACGGCAGTTTTCGGATCGAGTGGTTCCGTTGGCGTTAGAAACTTCGACGGAGTAGAGGCCAGAGTCGGATAAAGCGGCGTTCGAGATTTCGAGCATCGCGCTCGTTCCGTTGACGATAGGTTGCCCATTGATTGTCCATTGGTAGGTAACGGGGATAAATTCCAACGCTTCCACCGACAACGAACCGGATTCTCCGACTTTCACGGCGACCGGGTGGGGTTGCTTGGTGATCATGGGGGCACGGCTAATTGTGATATCATCCAGCCAAATGGAATCTTCGCTGAGTTCGTATTCACTGTCCCAAAAGGTCCATCGAAGCGTGTGGGAACCGCTACCGTGGATATCGATCTGGTACTCGCTCCAGTTCGAAGTTGATGACCAGACATTGTTCGATTGCCCATCGATGGTAAAACTAAGTCCTCCAGATCCCAAAATGTTTCGGATTCGCCATAGAAAGGAAATGGTTGCGG
>JAUHWE010000248.1 GCA_030424825.1 Verrucomicrobiia bacterium | reverse complement strand
CCATCCGTAACGACTCCTAGCGACGCGGCTGATTTACTTGCGGAAAAGAGCCTCGACGAAGCAGACCCGTCGTGGATTGCCACTAATGCTTGTCCAGAATGATTGGATACGATCTGCCGCAATTCGGCGATCTCCATCGGCTGAAGGGAGGCCGCGTCCTCGGAGGTAGCCGGGATCTTCTTTGATTCGAAAAACGCGTTGGCCGCCTGGTTTAAAGCGATCGTCAGCTCGTAGCATTGTCGAGCTTCATTGTGGAATGTGAGCAGTCCTAAGGTCGGTACGAGAATTCCTTCGAGTTCAGGATTACCGATGAGCGCCTTAATCGCTTTTGCCTGTTCAATGCGCGTTTTGGCGAATGGGGCAATCGCTACTCGGCTGCCGAAAATCTCAGCTGCCAGAGTATGCGCATCGGTGTGATTCGCTAGGGCCAATGTCGCGGATGAGCAGGATTGGTCAACGAATCGAGAGGGGATTGCCGCATGTAGCAGAGAGTCTACAGTTGGCGCTTGGTCTAGCGGTCGTTCCCCGCAAAGTGAGAGTTGGAGGGATAACTCTTTGCTAGGCAAGGGGTCCAGTTGGCCGATTTTCTCGAGCCTTGCCTGGTCGAGGCCTATGTATTCACTCCTTTGTGGAATAAACAACAGCAACCGGTCTGTGCCAAAAACGTCATGTGAGGGTATTTTTACAGTACCGAAAAGAGAGAGCGCTGGGGCGGATTTTGAGAACAGCGCCGTGGCGTAGGCTCTGAGCGAAAGGAGATTGTCTTCCGCATTTGCGGCATCCTCGTTGTTCCACTGGCTTTGCATATTCTAAACGTTTGCGATTTTTTGGGGATTGAGGGCGTTAGGGCGATTTTGAGGCTAGATTATCGGGGAAATGGTAGATTTACGCTAGGACTTTTTCCGCAATGATATGTACAAAAGCGGCATTGAGGGTTTGAGAAAGATAAGAAGGAAGGGGTGCGAGATTGAGAATTCAGAGAAAGCGAGATCAGTAAATAAATGGGGTACAGTCCAGGGGGGACGCTTTAGGTGTACCGTTTCCGATAGGCGGCGGGTGTGGTGTGCAGAACCCTCAGAAACGACCGCGTAAAATGGCTTTGGTCGTAGAAGCCGCAGTCCATCGCAATCGCTGATATGGGAGCGTCGGTTTGGCTTAGGGCCGCACAGGACTGCTGAATTCGATAGCGGTTTAGGTACTGGATGGGGGTTAGATGAAAGCTCTTTTTGAAATGTCGTTCGAAGGCACTGAGGGAGAGCCCGCACTCTTTGGCGAGATCCTTCAGTTTGATCTCTTGCGCGTAATTGGACGCGATGTATTGGATAGAACGGTCAAGTGCCGATCGATGGAGGGCATTGGTGTTGCCTTCAAATTTCCGGGTAACGCCTGCCAGGCCGCAAACCGCGCCCGATTCGTTAAAGAGAGGCACTTTGTTGGTGATATGCCATTGAATCAGTCGTTGTGACGTAGTGATGAGTTCTACCTTGTTCTTAACGATGTACGCTTCTTCGATCACACGTTTGTCATCAGCGGCATAGCTTTTCTCGATATCGTCCGCAAAAAAGTCCGAATCGGGCCTGCCCACGATATCGTCCTTGTTTTTCAGCCCCATGAAATCAGCGAGTTCCTGATTCACATAGACGAAATGCCGATCGGCGTCTTTGACGAAGAAGAGAAGACCGGGAATGCAGTCGAACAGGAGCTGACCTGTATTCACGATTCCATTGTCCTTGATGAACTGGGAAAGCGAGTCGTTGTCTTGGGATTGTTTCTTCATCCGATTCAATCTTCACTTAATCAGCCGATAGCAGTTAAACGAGATTATTGGGAAGAATGAAAAAACCAGTCTCATCCTAGAATCGCAAGGGGAATGATCTGGAGTTGAGATTGCTTCTTCGGAATCAATGGAAAAAGCAAAAAGCCCTGCAGCTTGTGGGCTGCAGGACTTGAAATTCAAAAGGGCGGGAGGAGCCTGTTATCCGTTGATGATGGGAATCAGCTTCTCTTGGCAGTATTTTCCGTCGTGGAGGGTGACTCCGTCTGGATCTTCGATGGCTTTGTCCGCTTCGTCTTCGCAAATGATCCAGCCATCCAAGTCTTGATCGACGAGCCACTGGGTGATTCCGGGAAAGTCGACTTTGCCTTCTCCCATTAGCGTCCACTCGGGATTCCCATCCCAATCTTTGTAGTGGACGTGGTTGATGAGGGAGCTGAACTCTTTCATTTTAGTGAGCGGATCCATGCCACCGTTGATGATGTGCCCGACATCGGGGGTCCATCCGGTCACGCTCGCATCGAGCCCGTTTAGGATGACGGCGTAGTCTTCTTCCGTGCGATTGATAGAGGTATCCGGCGAATTGGGATGGAACGAGCATCGCAAGCCCGCGTCGTGGGCACGGCGGGAAACCGCGTTCACATTGGCTACCAGATTGAGGCGGCGCTGCTCCAGGTCGTGCCGGCCGTTTGGCATCTGCACGGTACAGAGTGGCGCGCCGGGAAATTTCTTCAGGGTTTCGATCACTTCGTCTGCCTGACGACGTTCGTCTTCTGTCTCTTCCGGATTGTTCCAGTCGAGGACGAGGGCGATGCCCGCTAGCTTGACGTTGTGCTGGTCTAGCTTGTCGGCAAGTTTGGCCGGGTCGGTCAAGTCGCCCATCCAAAAATGCATCGGCTCGATGCCTTGGAATCCGGCTTTCTCGACGATCTCGATCATGTGACCCAGCTTGTTGTCGTAGGCGGCACCGGTTTCCCGCATGAACCATGTATATACTTCTGCTCCTAGAGAGATGTTAGCCATTGTTTGCTTTTGTTTATTTGGGGTGATGAGGGTTGTGAATTTACAATCGAATAAAGACTAGGCGTTCCAGCCGTGGGCATCGCGCACTGCAATCATAGATGCGAGAATGGTGTTCCAAGTCTCTGGAGTTTCGAGCATGGCGTTAGGGAACATGCATCCGTCCCAGCAAATGTGCTCGATACCGCGTTCGGCCGCGCCTTCTAGCCAGTAGCCGGCGCACTTGACGATATCTACCTTACCATTGGGGTCGTCTGCCGGGCAGTGTTTGCCAGTCTTGTCGTGAGAGCCGGCACCATGCACGCTTCCGTCGTTTTGGGCGACGTGAAAGTCGATGGTCCATGGTCGCAAGGCATCGGTCATGGTCTTGTAGGCGGCGTCGAACGCTTCCTCGCTGTAGCCTTCCTGCAAGAGAGCATGTTCGGGCGCGTTGTAGCCCATTAGGTACAAGTAGGTGTGGGCGAGGTCACATTGGAATCCGAGTGATTCGGGCATGCCGACCTCTTCGAGGAGATTAAGCATGTCCTTCCACGAATGCATCCCAGCCCAGCAGATTTCGCCTTCAGCGGCGAGACGCTCGCCGTTGTCCGCCGCAATCTTGGCCGCTTTCTTAAAGGTTTCTGCTATCCGAGTGGTATTTGCTTTTGGATCTTCCCGCCATTTGGCGATCCCGAATTCGGCGGAATCGATTCGGATGACACCGTACTTGCGTACTCCGTGGTTATTGAAAATCTTGGCGATGCGGCAGGCCTTTTCGACGGCGGTGAGAAACTTTTGCTGTTGCTCGTCGTCACCCATGGCAGAGTCGCCAACGGTGCCGGGCCAAACCGGGGCTACGAGGGAGCCTACCGTGAAACCATGACCAGCGATCTTGTCGGCGATCGCCTTCAATTCGTCTTCGCTGGCATCCGGGTCCGTGTGAGGATGAAAGAGGAAGTAATCGATGCCTTCGAACTTCTGTCCGTTGACGTCGGCGCCTGCTGTCAATTCGAGCATGCGGTCTAGACTGATGGGTGGTTCGGCACCTTCTTCGTCGCCGCCTTTACCGACGAGACCGGGCCACATAGCGTTATGGAGTTTGGGATAATTCATAAGGTATTCTGGAAACAAATGAGGATAATCTATTTTGAGCAACCCATATTGTAATGATTGGGCAATCCCTTGTACATTCTAAGCAGATGCGTCGTCAAATCCTGTAATTTGAAAACTGCTCGCTCCAGTGTTTAATGGCGGGAATCGCAACCACCCTTCGAGGGATGTGTCACTCCCAGTATTCCCTGGCCGCAGGATGGGTCTCAAGCAGAATTTCCTTGATAGCGGTTTTGTCACGTCGAGACAGATGACTGTAACCCTCGTGCCGTGTGGTTGGGTCTAGGATGCGTTCAATTTCCGGCCAAACGTAGTCGAGCGCTTCTTTTGGTAGATCGTTAAACGTGTCGGTGTATACGATGTAGCTGAATGGATAGCGAAACATGCGGCGGTTTACCCGCAGTTGGTAAAGCGATCTCCCTTTCGAGTCTTTTGGCCCCCGATTATGGAAGGCTTGAGCGAATGGAGAGTCGGCGATTTCGATCTTTGGAATATCCGCTTCGTCTACGAAGAACATGTATTTTAGAACCTTGTCGCTGGCGTGCTTGATGCGGCGGGCGGTAGACTCTGAGATGGGGTCCTCGCGCTTCAGTAGCTCATCCATTATTCTCTGATCGTGGAAGGCTCGACGTGTCGATAGAACGAGATCCGCCAGCAAGGTGTGCAATTGCGCTTGGTGAGCGAGTACGAGCTGGGCCACGACGTCACTTCCTTCAGAAAGGTATCCATTATTTGGAACATCTTCTATCGTAAATTCAGAACTGAATGCCGCCCCAGCGCTTGTTTCGTTGTAGATAGAGTTGCCTTTGTGATTCATTTCCGCCCCTGTGACGAGCCATCCGCCCCAGCGTTCATGGATAGGGGTGGTCTGGTCTACAACGCGGGTACCGGCTTTAAATATGGGCTGGCCGGAGAGATCTGGATACACGGAACGAACAAGGTGCCCGGGGATGTCTCGAGTAAAGGATCCGCCATGGCACTGTAGGCAGTCGTGGTTTTCTCGGACAAGTTCGGGACGGTCGCCATCCATCTCAACCACATAAAAATTGGTGCCGGTCTCGGGGCTGGGGGCGGACACTTCCAAGTAATCTCCGCCGGGCACCCATCCCACGTAGATTTCGTCGTTAAAGTAGATCGCGCGTGGGTTCTTGGGCCGAATGCGGCTTGCTTGTAGGCTTGTCTTGGAAAAGACGAGCGATTGAGAAGCGGCCGGGATATCGAACGTGTCAAGAAAATCCTCTAAATAGGAACTCGGTCCCGAGCGTTCCCATTCTTTGAAGTTTTCCGGATCCGCAAAGTAGTCTGCAATTTTATCAACGGCCTCGCTGTCATAGTAGTTGATGGGTGCGGATTCGTAGGCTTTTTGCCCGAGTGTGATTACGGGGAAAACGACGATGGAGCAGGCTAGCAAAAAGAGTTTCATGTTTTGAGGGTAGGGTTTGAATTTCCTCGACAGGACTCTTTCTCTAGAGAGGCGATGACAAGAATCAAGAAGCCAGTTGATCAAATTTGACCTGGATCAAGGAAAATTCCTAGTTTCTCCGGCTTTCTTGGCGGATCGGCTAGCGGCCCTTTTGTGAGTTCAGGGAGCGTGACAATTCGGAGACGATTGTTTGGTATTCTGGCAAATTGGCGAGATTCCGGTTTTCGTCCGGGTCATTGCTATGGTCGTAAAGCATCCGCGAGACGACGGGCCCTCTCCCCGCGTCTTGGCTAGAAGTGTATTCGGTGTACCGCCAGCGGTCGGTTCTAATCGTGTCGCCATTGCGAAATCTTCCAATGGCAAATCCTTTTCCTTTGTGGGAGCTGTCTTGAATCAGGGGAACGAGGCTCTCTCCATCCAGATGGTCGGGTAGCGCGATGCCAGCCAGATCGCAAAGTGTTGGGTACAGATCTATGAATTCAGCAAGCGCTTGGGTTGAATTGCCTTTTCCAGATCGAACGTGTTCGGGAGTCCGGATGATCAACGGGACCCGCATTGAAGTCTCGAAAGTACAGTGCTTACACCAAAGTGTGTGCTCTCCTAGATTCCACCCATGGTCGCCCCAAAGCACCACGATCGTGTTTTCAGAAAGCCCTGTTTCGTCGAGAGCATCGAGCAAACGACCAACCTGGGCATCGGTGTAGGAGACGCAGGCATAGTATCCACGAATCAATGTCCGAGCCATTTCGTCAGATACTGGACCTGTTTTGGGGACCGCGACGTAGCTTCTGAGCTCGCCAAAATTGTGAATCGCCTCATTGGGCGCCCCTTGCGGCACGAAATAGTTTTCAGGCAAATCGATTGGTGTATTGTCATAGAGGTCCCAATACCTTTTTGGAGCGTTGAAAGGGAGATGGGGCTTGAAAAAACCAACCGCGAGAAAGAAGGGCGATTCGTGGGCGGCCAGACGGTGGATTCGTCGAACCGCTTCCGCTGCGGTCTTGCCGTCGCCTAAGGAATCATCATCAACATCAAAAGAGGCAAATGGGAGTCGCTTGTTTCTCGACTGGGTCATCAGTTCCTCCAAATTAGAAGGAGTCTCCCATCCTTTTATTTTAGCCTGAATGATGGGGTCGTCCCGGTTGGGCCGCCAGGGGGCTTCGCTCCAGCCCTCAGATTGGTCATCGGGGAAGTGGAGGATTTTGCCGAGGCTATGAGTTTCGTATCCGTTGTTTTTAAAATGGGAATGCAGCGCTGTGGCGCCAGGCGAATCCTCATCGATTCTAGCGGTGTACCGAACGAATCGATCGGGAGTGGGTCTCTGACCACTGAATAGGCTCGCCCGCGAAGCGCCACAGGTGGGCACCATACAGTAAGCCCTCTCGAAACGCGTGCCGCTATCCGCCAATCGATCGATGTGGGGCGATATGATTTGCGATTGCCCATAACTGCTCAGTTCAGGCCGCAAGTCATCTACGGCGATGAAGAGTACATTGGGGCGGTCGGCGAGGACAAGGGTCGCAGCGTTGCAAAGTAAGGCTGCGATTAAAGGAAACGGTATAGGTCGCACTAGTGGGAGGGGATTGGGGTTGGGGCCCGACTGTTCGTCGGTCATCACCTTTGTC
>JAUHWE010000247.1 GCA_030424825.1 Verrucomicrobiia bacterium | reverse complement strand
TGAGATCCTCCTATCATGCCGACGAGCAGTCGTCTGCATTTACCGGTATTGACGAACTTCGCAGATCTACTGCCTAACACCCAACGCTATGCAAAAAGAGCTACAAGAAAACCTCAACCGACTCGGACTCCAGCTTCCCCAGCCTCCGGAGGCCAAGGGGAACTACCTCCCCTATGTCGTCGTCAAAAATCTAGTGTATCTGTCTGGAACACTGCCCACCGAAGGGACAAAACTGGTCTATGCCGGGAAAGTGGGAGCAGAACAAACCATCGAGTCGGGTTACGAAGCGGCGAAGCTCTGCCTTCTCAACGCGTTATCCAATCTTGGAGCCGCTAGCGATCAATTCGACCGGCTCGAGCGAATTGTACACGTTGCGGGCTACGTAAATGGGATAGACGGCTTTGCAGACAGCCCGAAAGTGATTAACGGCGCTTCCGATCTTCTCGTAGAACTCCTAGGTGATGCCGGAAGGCATTCCAGATTAGCAGTTTCCGTAAACGGACTCCCCCTCAACGCAACGGTTGAGATTCACCTGATCGCGGAATTGTGGCAGGACTAGCGCCGTTTCACCGCACAAATACTACAGATGTAATCTAAATGAGTTGACAGTGTTTTGAGTTGCCTCCATTTAAAGCAACTACACCCATCAACCAATTCCTACCCTAACCGTATTCAAAAGCTGAATTCTTTCGACGCTTAAGGGTAGCTCTTACTTTTAGCTCCTAGATTCCTTTAAATAAAAAAACTGAAAAGTGGCGATTTTCTACTTTACTTTAAAATATTTCGGCCAGAAGCCTCTAATTCTGTTTTAAGTTCTTGCATCACTTGCTAAAGCACCATTTTTCTTTTTTCCCTTTCACGATCCCTCCACAAATAGCATCGTTTTGACAAGCCCAGTTCAAATCCCACAGCCCCGCAAACCCGAATCCGCACGAAACGGAACGCTCTACCGAGAAATTGTGTTTTGCCATCACAAGACCGCTGAAGTATTTGAATGCTTGTTAACCCAATTACACGAACGGCTGACACCAGTCGTGAATCCGAAAACAACCTAACAGACGCCGGCTTACGAGCAATTTCATTGCCGTGAGCCAACTCCCCTTTCGCTATCTAGAACTTACGATAAAAGAGAATAGACAATGATTAAGATCAAAGTGTTACCGTTAATCGCAGCAGGGATTGCTCTCGCAAGTTCCAGCGCGTTAATTTCAGCTCCAGAACTCGGCCAGACAAGAGCAACGCTCAAGGAATGGGTTGAGCTTAAGAAGCTTGTCTCTGAAGAAAAGAGCCGATGGACCGTTGAAAAGCAGACGCTGAACGAGTCGATCGATCTTCTAACTCAGGAAATCGAGAAACTCGACGAGCAGATCATCAGCATGCAAGAGGAAGCCGACGCGGCGCAACTCGAGCGCCAGTCTCTCAACAATGAAGACGACGAGCTCAAGGCTGCTTCCGGAGTAATCAACGGGATAGCGTCCGAACTGGAAGCCCAAGTCATCGGACTCGTTGACTACTTTCCAGAGTCTCTTAAAAAGAAACTCAAGCTTCTCACAGAGAGAATCCCCAAGAATGCGAAAGCAGCCGAAACACTCGGACTGTCTACCCGTCTTCAATACGTCATCGGTATTCTGAGTGAAATCGAGAAATTCAACAAGCAAATCACCGTTGAAGAAACCATGCAGCGAATTGGTGAATCCGACGTAGCCGTAAAAACGATCTACATCGGACTAGCAGTAGCGTATTACGTGGATGGCACACACACTCAGGCAGGCATTCTTCGTCCCGCGAAAGGTGGATGGGAAAAAGAGAGACGCGATGAATTGGCCAAGCAAATTGCCACTGCAATCGGAGTCTACGAACGGGAAGAAACGGCTCAATTCGTGAACTTGCCCATTAACGTCAACTAACTGAGCGAGAGCCATTGAACCTCACAATTATTTCTAAGCACATGAAAGCGATTAAATTACTAACACTAGCATTAGCGCTCACCAGCGGCTTTTCGCTACTCGCTCAGCCAAAATTTGCAGACGTGGCCCTTCAGGCCAAATCAGACGTCGAAGCAGCGGAAAGGGAACTCGCCAATCTTCGTAGCGAGATTGCGGACCAAAAAGTTCCGATTTCAATTCGTCTAACGGAACTCGAGAGCCAAGTTCAGACCAAACGCTCTGAGTACGATCAAGTCGTCAGTGCGGCAGAAAACCGCCAAGTCGGTCTCAGTACCTTGCAAGACCGCGTTGAAAAGCGTCGTGACGAAAACATCTACCTGAAGAATTTGATGTCGAGCTACATCAAGCAATTCAGCACGCGTATCGACGAATCAGAACTTCAATCCCAAGAGGCTCTGATCTCTGAAGCCGAGCAGATCCTAGAATCCAACACGGCAACGGATGCTGAGAAGTTCCAGACCCAAATCAAAGTACTCCAAGCGTCTATCAAACGTATTGAGAATATCATTGGCGGCTATAAGTTTAGCGGCAAGGCCCTAGGCCAAAACGACCGTGCGGTTGAAGGTAACTTTGTACTGGTTGGTCCCTTCGCCTACTTTGGCGATGGTGGAACAAATGTCGGTTTTTCTCAAGGACGTCCGAATGCCGCCTACCCTCTCGTTAGAAGTGAGGGTCTTGCGCCGCCGATTATTGCCTCTATCAATGCCGTAACCACCAACGGTGAAGGTGCGCTGCCTATCGACGCGACTGAAGGGGATGCTTTCAAACTCGCCGAACTGGAAGAGACTCCAATTGAGCACGCTCTCAAAGGTGGTACTACCATTTACATCATTCTCCTACTCGCCTTCTGCGCACTCATGGTAGCAATCTTCAAATTGTTCGAGATCAATTCTGTGAAACGTCCGAAAGCCGGAGCATTGCAGCAGATTCTGGATAATTTGAATGCGGGCAAAAAACAGGAAGCTCTGGAAATCGCCAACTCGGTTGACGGTCCCTTTGGCGACCTTCTCGTAGCCGGTGTCGAACACCACGACGAAGAAAAGGAATTGCTCGAAGAAGTTCTCTACGAACGCCTACTCGCAGCTCAGCCGAAGCTCGAACGTTTCCTCGCCTTCATCGCTCTGACTGCAGGTGCAGCGCCTCTCCTTGGTCTTCTGGGAACGGTTACGGGTATGATCAAAACCTTTAAGCTCATCACCGTTTTCGGTACGGGCGACGCCGCTTCTTTATCATCCGGTATTTCCGAAGCGCTGATCACAACGGAGTACGGACTCTACGTCGCGATTCCATCGCTGCTTGCCCAAGCCCTGCTAACACGCATGGCCAAGGGAAAACTTGGTGAAATGGAGCAAGCCTCTGTAGCCTTCGTTAACGGCCTGAGCAAAAAGAGCTCTTAATTGAAAACGCGGCGCTTGAAGGATCCTGATTCACTGCAACCGTGAAACCTCCTTCAAGCGCTATCGAAAAACTTAACCAAGCTCTTCGCTCTCGAAGCTAGAAGAAAAATTTAAATAGAAGGAACTGAAGTCTCATGGGAAAGAATAAGAAAGCGCTTTCAGCCAGTGATGATGTTGAGGATATCAATATCTCTCCGCTGATTGATATGGTTTTCATTCTCTTGATCTTCTTCATTGTCACGACGGTATTCGTCGAGGAACCTGGAGTAGATGTCATCAAGCCAGTAGCTTACAACGCAGCGGATCTCCCTAAGAACTGTATTCTGATTGGCGTTACTGAGTCCGACAACATATTCTATGGTGGCGAAGAAGTTGGCCTCAATGGAATTCGGGTCAAGGTACGACGCATGATCAAAGAGAACAGTACCTACCCTGTCATCATCCAAGCGGACGTGGGCGCGACCAACGGAACGATCGCCCGTCTGATTGACGAATGCAAATTGGCGGAAGTTCCTGCGGGCAACATTCACATATCAATGGAGAAGCTCAAAAACTAATCGAGAGAGGAAGTTTCCCTTGGATCCCCTAATATGAGAAATAGAAAACATTTTAACGAGAACGACGAGATGACCGACATCAACATCTCGCCGTTGATCGACATGGTTTTCATCCTTCTGATTTTCTTCATCGTCACTACTGTTTTCGTTGAAGAAGAAGGAATGGCAACCAACACGCCCGATCCATCGCCTCAGACGGACCCTCCTGATGAAGAAAAAATTCGTCTGACGCTTCTGATAAAAGCGAATGGAGAGGTTTTCTCCAAGATTGGCGGCGTTCAGAAAAACATTGGAGTAGGTGGCGTCCGCGCTATCGTTCAGCAAGAAATGCAACGCGAAGTGTACCCTATCCTAGTCAACGTGGAAAAGGATTCTCGCTTAGCAACCTACGTCACGGTACATGACATCTGCCTTCTCGCGGGAGCTGAAGGAATCACAATGAAAGTAGTTCAGCAATAGAGTAACATTGCCTGACCAACACGAAACTTAACTTTACGAATAAATATACAATGACTAAGAGCAAATCACTCAAATTGGCTTTTGCCGGTCTAGCTTGCGCAATTGGGATCACCTCCCTTTCTGCCCAACTCGTTTACGACGCAGAGAAATTCTGGAGCCAGAAACACATCCGCGAGGCCTACATTGGCAACTACGAGATCAATGTTAAAACAGAGCCAAAGCTAACGGAAGCCGAACAGGAAGTATTCCGTGAAATTCTGGAAGTGATGAAAACCGACAAGGATGCGGCACTTCAAATGATGCTGTCGAACATCACGGCGGAATCTAGCGGAGCCCTTGAGTTCATTGCGGGTAGTTTGTATGGCGAACGTGGCGACGTCGACAATGCCATGAAATACTTCAAGATGGCGATCGACAAGTATCCAGGCTTCCTCCGCGCTCGCAAGAACCTCGCTATTATGCTTGTCCAGAAGGCGCAGTTTGCAGAGGCCATTCCGCACTTCGTTAAAGCGATCGACTTAGGAGCCCGCGACAACACGACTTTCGGATTGCTCGGACTTTGCTACGTCAATGGTTCGCAATACATTTCTGCGGAAACCGCCTATCGTGAAGCCATCCTGCTCAATGCGGAGGTCAAAGACTGGCAGCTTGGTCTTGCGAAAGCGCTTCTAAACCAGAAAAAATATCAGGAAGCAATCGCAGTCCTCGAGGAAATCCTCCTCCAAGAGCCGGAAAACGAGCTCATCTGGATCAGCCAGGCAAATGCCTATCTGGGTATAGACGACGCGGAAACCGCAGTCGCTATCCAGGAGATTGTAGACCGCCTCGGCAAATCAACGGCGGAATCTCTCGAATTCATGGGCAATATTTACATGTCCCGTAACCTGAACGACCTGGCATTGAAATACTACCGCAAGTCGATTGCCAAGGACCCCAAGCGTTCGGTCAAGACTCACGTTGACACTGCTGACATTCTAGTTGGACGAGGTGCGTTCGAGGAAGCAAAGGTGCTCATCAACGACATTCGCAAGACCTACGCCAATCGAGTCGAAAGAGACCAGGAGACACGCCTGCTCAGAATGGAATCGCACATTGCGATGAACGATGGGAATACGGATGTTTTTATTCCAATTCTTGAAAAGCTGATTCAAAGCGACCCTCTTGATGGAGATGCGCTCATGATGCTAGCGGACCACTACACATCCCTGGATACCATCGAAGGATACGCCCGTGCGGATCTCTACTACGAACGTGTAACCAAGATCGAAAAAGTGGAAGTTAAAGGATTGATCGCCTGGGCGCGTTCTTACGTCGCTCGCGAACAATACGGAAAAGCCATTCCACTTCTCGAACGTGCCAATACACTCGATCCAAAGGACTTTATCGGTCGTTACCTGGAACAGGTTCGCAAGGTTCACTTGGCTAATATCGGTCTGTAAACCAATAAGAGCCTAACTCACTTTCCAGCAGGAGCCTTGGCTCCTGCTTTTTTGTGCCCAAACCTTAACGACCCTTATTTGCGGCGACTACTAGAGCGGCGTCGACCTTGCTTTTTCGCATTCATTCCAAATTCGACAGAGCGAAGGGCATCAATTTGGTCGCGCAGAAGAGCGGCTCTCTCAAACTCCAACTTGGCCGCCGCTTCATCCATCTCGTAAGTCAGTTCCTCAATAACCGCTTCGACGTCATCATCTTCCCCAACCATCAAAGGAGTATCCTCCTCGGTTGACTTTCCGTCGTGCAAACTCGCCTGGACCGGCCTTACGACACTCATCGGAGTGATCCCATGTCGTTCATTGTGCTCGATCTGTCTGGCTCGTCTCGACTCGGTAATTTCAACCGTTCTTCGAATCGAATTTGTAATCACATCCGCATAGAGAATGACGCGGCCCTTTTCGTGACGAGCCGCCCTACCCGCCGTCTGCACCAAACTGGTTTCACTACGAAGGAACCCTTCCTTATCGGCATCTAGTATCGCCACCAGAGCCACCTCAGGCAGGTCGAGCCCTTCCCGCAGTAAATTGATTCCAACCAGTACGTCGAAGTCGCCTGCCCGTAGTCTGCGGAGTATCTCGACCCGCTCAATCGCATCGATATCCGAGTGTAGATATTCTACTCGAATGTCCCGATCCCTTAAATAGGATGTGATGTCTTCCGAGAGACGCTTCGTGAGCGTCGTCACCAAGATACGCTCATTTGAATCAATGGCCTGAGTGATTTCTCCGACTAAATCCTCAACCTGCCCCTTGGTGCTTCGGATCTCCATAACAGGATCCAGTAGTCCGGTCGGACGTATTACCTGCTCCGCGACCACTGAACTCTTTTCCATTTCAAATTTCGCAGGAGTGGCGGTAACAAAAACCGTCGTTCCCGTAACCGACGTAAATTCCTCGAAATTCATTGGCCGATTGTCGAGTGCCGATGGAAGTCGAAAGCCGTGTTCCACGAGAGTCGTTTTACGTGAACGATCACCCGCATACATCGCCCCTATTTGTGGAATGGATACATGGCTTTCGTCTACGAACAACAGAAAATCTTTATCGAAAAAATCGATGAGACAAGAAGGCCGCTCACCCGG